>NZ_JBGLYH010000029.1:0-46940 GCF_041414475.1 Pseudodesulfovibrio karagichevae | reverse complement strand
ATTTTTGGCTGTATTTGAAAGAGTGCGAATTCAGGTTTAATTACGGCTCCCCAAAAGAGCAGTTATCTATCCTGAAAAAATGGATAAAAAGGCACAACGCGGCATAGTTATCTATGTCAGCCCCAAATTATTTTTGACCGCTCATTCTGTCCCGTTTTGTTTCATTGTGAGACAAAATGTTGTCCCAAAACAGTCTCAAAATGTTTCAATTCGTCCTTGCGAAAAGTTTCACGTGATACGCTTGACGCCAGGAACCAATTGCTATCTATAGAAACGCGGACCAATTGATCGTCTCAGGCCGGGAACCCCGTTCAGGCCGCATCGATGGGGGTCGATGCCGATCGTACGGTCCGTGGCTGTGCTCACCACAAGACGTCCCGTCTCCTGGCGGAGCGGGCGCCTCAGCCTTGTGCAAACAGTACTTCTTGGGAGGAAGAATTACATGAAAGTCAAAGAACTGATGACCCCGGTCGGCGACTACCAGACGCTGGGCACGGACGCCACGCTCGGCGACGTCGCCGCCGTCCTGCGCCCCGGCAGCCACCGGGACATCCTCATCGTCAACGAACAGGGCGCCTTCGTCGGTGTCCTGACCATGTCCGACATCATCACCGCGCTGGAACCCAACTACAAGAAACTGTTCAAGAAAGATCTCGCCACCGACACCCTTTCCAATCGCTATGTCGCCGAACAGTTCAAGGAATTCAACCTCTGGTCCGACACCCTGAACACCATCTGCGCTCGGGGCATCAAGATCAAGGTGACGGACGCCATGCACGTCCCCGAGGAAGGCCATTACATAAATGAAGACAACGACATCGAATACGGCGTGCACATGTACATGATCGGCACGCCCCAGCCGTTGATCGTCCGCAACAACGGCCAGGTCACCGGCGTGCTGCGCATGTCGGACGTCTTCACGGAAATCATCGGCCGCATGCACACCTGCGCCCTGGCCGACTAGGCCTTCGGTCCAACGAGGAGACACACATGGAGACCGCACTCACCGTCAAATCCGCCTTCGATTGGAAACGCCTGGTGTTCATGCTCACGGGCGTCCTGCTTTTCGCCATAGTCTACTTCAGCGCGCCCTGGCCCGACGCCATCGACCCCATGGGCGAACACTTTCCTCTGACCACCCAGGCCAAGGGCGCCATCGCCGTGTTCCTGCTGGCCGGCACCTGGTGGGTCTTCGAAGTGGTGCCCATCGGCATAACCTCGCTGATGATCGGCATCCTCCAGGTCATGTTCCTGATCCGCCCGGCCAAGGTGGCCTTCAAGGACTTCATGGACCCGTCGGTCCTGTTCATCTTCGCCTCCATCATGATCGGCCTGGTCTTCACCAAGACCGGCCTGACCAAGCGGCTGGCCTACAAGATGCTCGACATCGTTGGCGAGCGCACCTCGATGATCTATCTCGGCGTGTTCGTGGTCACCGCCGCCCTGACCCACATCATGGCCCACACCGCCGTGGCCGCGACCATCTACCCGCTGCTGCTGGCCATCTACGCCCTGTACGGCGAGGGCGACCGGCCGACCAAGTTCGGCAAGGGGCTGTTCATCGGCATGGCCTACGTGGCCGGCGCGGGCTCCATCGTCACCCTGCTCGGCGCGGCGCGCGGCGCGGTGGCGCTCGGCTTCTTCAAGGAGATCGTCGGCGTGGAGGTCGGCTTCTTCGAACTGACCTACTACATGGCCCCCATCGGCTGGGGCATGACCTTCCTGCTGTGGGGCTTCTTCATGCTCGTGTGCAAGCCCGAGAAGGACCGCATCCCCGGCCTGCGCGAAAAGGCCCGTGAGCTCAACGCCAAGATGGGCGGGCTGAGCCGCAACGAGATCCTGGCCGCGGTCATCGTAGCCACGGTCATCATCATCATGTCCCTGCGGGCCTTTGTCCCGGCGCTCAAGGCAGTGGACAAGACCGCCATCATCCTCTGTTCCTCGGTCCTCTTCTTCATCTTCAAGATCCTGGACCTCAAGGACCTGGAGGACATTCCCTGGAACATCATCCTGCTCTTCGCCGGCGCCATGTCCATCGGCTTCTGTCTGTGGGAGACCGGCGCGGCCAAATGGATGGCCGTCAACTGGCTGGTCATGTTCCAGAACGCCCACTGGTTCGTCTTCGTCATGTCCATCGCCTTCTTCGTGATGATCATGACCAACTTCATCATGAACGTGGCGGCCATCGCCATATCGCTCCCCGTGGCCCTGGTCATCGCCCCCTACCTGGGCGTGGCCCCCGAAGTCATCCTGTACGCCTCGCTGGTCATGGCGGGCATGCCCTTCCTGCTCCTGGTGGGCGCGGCGCCCAACGCCATCGCCTACGACTCCGGCCAGTTCACCACCGGTGAATTCTTCGGATGGGGCATTCCGGCGTCCCTGCTGCTCATGGTCCTGGTGGGCGCCGCCATCCTGGTCATCTGGCCGCTCATGGGCATGCCCATCACGCTTCCGGCCGGAGGCTAGACTGCCCGGGATGTATTCCGTAGTTACCACAACGGCTGCCGCGCCCGCGCTCGGCAGCCGTTTGTGCAACAACCTTCAAACAGGGTGAGCCACATGGAAAAACTCGAAGAACTGTTCGATCACATAGCGTCCAGGGTGAACGTCAACCTCAAGCCCATGGGCATCGACGTCCGCAACATCCTCCAGAACTCCGTGCCGCGCGAACGCCACCTCCTGTATTACGCGTTCTACGCCCTGACCGAGGACCACCCCATCAGCTTCAAGTTCAAGAACTCCAACCTCGCCGGAACCTATTTTCTCGGCAAGACCCTGGTGGACAGCTCGGTCCTGTACAAATCCAACGTGCGCGGCGACGAGCTCAAGCGCAAGGGCGACGTGGTCGAGTTCAACGGGGTCAAGACCAAGCTCTTCTACGACGAGGTCATCCGGATCATCAATTCCTACCTGGTCAAGACCCTGGTCCACAACAACTCCAAGAACCCGGAGACCCCCGAGGTCTTCCGCATCCTCAACTCGGCGGCCATGCACTACTCCAACATCCACGGGACCACGCTCGAAGGCGTGTACCTCGGGGCCTTCGCCACCGCCGACCTGTCCATCATGCACAACTGCGTCATCGGCGACTACGCCTACGTCCAGGCCGGGGACCTCTCCCGGCTGACCGTGGAGCCCGGCCGCGTGTGGATCAAGTCCGGCGACCTGTTCGAGTTCAACTACATCTACCCCGAGGGCGTCATCGAGCAGTACGTCAAGCTGGACGAGAACGGCCACCTGACCGGCAAGTTCGTGGACTACGTGGACGAGTTCAAGGAAGACTTCGTGCCCATCTACTCCACGGCCCGTCCCGAGACCGAATACGACGTGCCCGAAACCGCCTACGTCTCGCCCTATGCGGTCCTCAAGGGACGGTGCGAGGTGGGCGAGAACGCGCTCATCGTGCAGCGCGCCCACGTGGAGGACTCCTACATCGGCAAGGGTTCCAACGCCCAGGAAAACTGCTACATCAAGAATTCCGTGTACGAGGGCGACGACGTCACCGCCCACGGCGGCAAGGTCATCTGGACCAACGCGGGCAAGAACGTCTTCGTGGGCTTCAACTCCTTCCTGCACGGCACCCAGGCCTGCCCCATCACCATCGGGCGCGACTCCATCGTCATGCCCCACACGATCATCGACCCCGAGGAATGCATCGAAATTCCCGCCAATTCGGCGGTCTGGGGATACGTCACCAAACAGGCCGACCTGAAGACCCAGAGCATAAACCTGGACGAATTGTCCAAAATCACGGACATTGCCCTGGGCAACGCCACCTTCAAGGGCGACGGCAAGGCTTTCGTCGATGCGTTCAGACACCGCATCGATCACATACGTGAAGAAAACGGCGCATACTTCGACGGGTCCGACAAGACCCGCGGACATGCCCAGAAGACTCGGGACGCCGCCTTCAACATCCTCCAGCCCTTCCAATCGGGCCAGGATGCGGGCATGTATCCGACAATGACCATCGGGGACTAGTTCTTGCCTTCGAGACAGATCCCGGCAATCCAACATCAGGAGTAACCGAACATGCCTCAGACTCTGACCCAGGCCTTTAGCAAAAATTTCCTCGGCAACGCGCCCAACTGGTACAAAATGGCCATTGTGATCTTCCTGGTCATCAATCCCATCCTCATGCTCACGGTCGGACCGTTCATCGCGGGCTGGGTCCTCATCGCCGAGTTCATCTTCACCCTGGCCATGGCGCTGAAGTGCTACCCGCTGCCTGCGGGCGGCCTGCTGGCCATCGAGGCCGTGATCATGGGCATGACCTCGCCCAGGACCGTCTACCATGAGGCCCTGACCAACTTCCCGGTCATCCTGCTCCTGATCTTCATGGTCGCGGGCATCTACTTCATGAAGGACTTCCTGCAGTACACCTTCACCCGCATCCTCACCCGGGTGCAGTCCAAGATCGTCATCTCGCTGCTCTTCTGTTTCGCGGGCGCGTTCCTGTCCGCCTTTCTGGACGCCCTGACCGTCACCGCGGTGATCATCGCCGTGGCCTACGGCTTCTACAACGTCTACCACCGCTTCGCCTCGGGCAAGACCCCCAGCTGCTCCCACGACCTGTGCGACGACATCGCCATCAAGGAGCATGAGCGCGCCGACCTCAAGGAATTCCGCGGCTTTCTGCGCAACCTGATGATGCACGGCGCGGTCGGCACCGCCCTGGGCGGCGTGTGCACCCTGGTGGGCGAACCCCAGAACCTGCTCATCGGCGAGGTCATGGGCTGGCACTTCGTGCCCTTCTTCCTCAACATGGCCCACGTCTCCATGCCCGTCCTGTTCGTAGGCCTTCTGACCTGCGTGTTCGTGGAGAAGTTCCACCTCTTCGGCTACGGCGCGAAACTGCCGGGCAACATCCGCTCCCACCTGCTCGAGACCGCCATCGAGATGGAGTCCAAGCGCGGCGCCCAGGGCAAGGCCCAGCTCATCGTCCAGGCCCTGATCGGCGTCTGGCTCATCCTGGCCCTGGCCTTCCACCTGGCCGAGGTCGGCATCATCGGCCTGTCCGTCATCGTCTTCCTGACCGCCTTCAACGGCTTCGTCGACGAACACCAGCTCGGACCGGCCTTCGAGGAGGCCCTGCCCTTCACCGCCCTGCTGGTGGTCTTCTTCTCCATCGTCGGCGTCATCCACGACCAGCACCTGTTCGCCCCGGTCATGCACCTCGTCCTCGGCCTGGAGGGCCAGACCCAGCTCGCCGCCTACTACACGGCCAACGGGCTGCTCTCCATGATCTCGGACAACGTGTTCGTGGCCACGGTGTATATCTCCGAGACCAAGCTGCACTTCGTCCAGCTCCTGGCGACCGTCCCCGGCGTGACCGACGCCGCCTCGCTCATGGACAAGCTGACCGACCCGTTCGTGGCGCGCACGGACGTCATCGCCTCCCTGCCCGCCGGCATCCAGGACCAGGTCGCCAAGATGATGACCCACTTCGACCACCTGGCCGTGGCCATCAACACCGGCACCAACATCCCGTCCGTGGCCACCCCCAACGGACAGGCCGCCTTCCTGTTCCTGCTGACCTCGGCCCTGGCCCCGGTCATCCGCCTGTCCTACGGCCGCATGGTCGTCCTGGCCCTGCCCTACACCGTGACCATGTCCCTCACCGGCCTGGCGGCTACCTACTTCTTCTCCTGGTAGCCTCCGGCGCAACGACAAACACAAAGGGCCCCGCGCAATGCGCGGGGCCCTTTTTCTTGCCGTTTCCGGCCGGATTGCCTTCCCTTCCTGGCGGTTGGCGTCCATCCGCGCGATCCGGCTGCGCGATGCCGCCCCACCTCGCCGACCATTTGCCCGATCCGGGCACATACCGGCAACGGACCGGCCCCCGCGCCATCCAAGGGCGGGACCGATGCGCTATCCGGGCGCGCACGATGCGGGCGGAGGGGCGAGTCCGCAAAAACGGACAAGAAAGGCGCACCCGCGAAATGCGGGTGCGCCGGGATAGTCCGTTTTTCCGGACACGGGAAGCCGTTCGGGCTGTAACGGCCCGGCACGACCTGAATTCTAGGCGTCCAACTCGGGCGAGTTGTCCAGATGCTCCTTGCACAGCCAGACAATGGACTGGCTCTTGGTATCGAAGTGCGGACTGACGCCATGAGTGGCGCCGCATACCGCGCACCTGTACTCGTTCTCGCACTTCGGGTAGCACTCGATGGAATTGAGCATCTGGTTGAAACGGCTGATGATCGGGAACATGGGATGGTCCGCGTGCCGCTTGCGGTCCTTGCTGTTCAATTTGCCGTTGTCGTTCACCTTGACGGTGATCATACGGGAACGGTTGATCAGCCCTTCCTTCTTGTTCATGACCACTTTGGTGGGTTCTTCCCAGCGGCAGATAATCCGCTTCCGTTCCTGGTCAAAACGCATGGACATGGCATCCTCCTTGGCGCGGCCTTCCTTCCCTCTCAGGCCGCGTGGGTTCGGATTCACCCCTCGTTCATCGGTCCGGCGGGGTCGCCCCTGCCGAACCATCTCAGATGACGTAATCAATTGCCTTGCGGCCGGAGGCCACCTTCTTCACGAAGGCGACGCAGGCCTGGTGCTCGGGGTGATTCTGATAGTGGTTCAGGGCATCCACGTCGTCGTGCTCGGAGCACAGAATCACATGGCATTCGGGGTCGGCGGCCACGATGTCCACGCTGACCTCGATATGCCTGAGACCCTCGATACGCCCATCGAGCGCCTCCAGAATCTCCTTCATCTTCGCGCCGTTTTCCTTGGCCGTCTGGCCTTCGGCCTCATCCTTCAACGTCCACATGACGATGTGTCTGACCACTGGAACTCTCCTTGAAATGTAACAATTCAGACAGTATAGACAAAACGGCGTGAGATAGACACTTGTTTACACAAATGAGAATAAACACTGTTTACCATTTTGTCACCCCAATTCTCGGAAATATATCATTCCCTTGACCGATTTTCCGGGAGATGGTGACGCTGCCCGGAGTGCGCCGCCTTGACTTTGAAATGCAAAGGCCCATCCTTTGCATGCGTCTTGGCAACGCCATTTGCCAGACCTCATATGCACGAGAAATGCCAAAAAGAGCCACAATGCGCAAAATACTCTGTTTGACCCTGCTGCTCGCCTGCCTCTGCACCCTGCCCGCGAGGCCGGTGCTCGGCGCGACCGAAAAGCCCAAGAAGAGCGTCCTCTGCCTGAACTCCTACCACGACGGCTATCAGTGGTCCGACGCCATCATGCGCGGCATCCGCTCGGTCCTGGAGAACAGCCACTACAAGATCGACCTCCAGATCGAATACATGGACGCCAAGCGGTACAATTACGAGGACGTGACCCGCATGCTCCTGCGGCTGTACAAGGAGAAGTTCAAGAACGAGAAGTTCGACCTGATCATGACCTCGGACAACGACGCGTACTCCTTCGCCACCCAGTACCGGGACATTCTCTTCCCCGGCGTTCCCCTGGTGTACTGCGGCGTTAACTTCCTGAACACCGACGACACGGACTCGGACAACGCCACGGGCGTCATCGAGAGCTTCGACCTGTCCAAGACCCTGGACGTGGCCCTGCGCCTGCACCCGGACAAGCGGCACATCGCCGTGGTCGGCGACTCCTCCACGGCCGGGGCGGCCATCAAGCGCCAGGTCCAGAGCCAGATGGCGCGCTACAAGGTCCCGCTGGAGGCCGAATACTGGACCGACATGTCGCTCACGAACGTGCTCGACCGGGTGGCCCACCTGCCCGACGACACCTTTCTCTTCTTCATCCCCTACTACCAGGTCATCGACGGCCGTTTCCTGACCGCCGAGGAGGCCATGCAGGCCATCTACGACCGGTCCCCGGTGCCCATCTACACGGCCTGGGAGTTCCTGGCGGGCAACGGCGCGGTGGGCGGCAACATGCTCTCCGGCTACATGCACGGACGGCGGGCCGCCGAGATCGCCATGGAGATCCTGGACGGCAAGAGCGCGGACGACATCCCCGTGTTCCGCGAGACCACCGGGGAATACATCTTCGACTACAAGGTCATGAAGCGGCTCAACCTGAACATGGCCCTGCTGCCCGAGGGGAGCCGGATCATCAACGCGCCCAAGGCGTTCTACGAACTCTCCAAGGAAGTCTTCTGGACGATCATGGTCAGCTTCGTCCTGCTGGTCCTGGTGCTCATCTTCCTGATCCTGACCATGCTCGAACGGCGCAAGGTGGAACGCAAGATCAAGGACCAGCTCGCCTTCCAGGAGACCCTGATGGACACGGTCCCGCAGCTGGTATCCTGGAAAGACGCCGACGGACGCTACCTCGGCACCAACCGTGCCTTCTCGGAGTTCTTCGGCCTGGAACACGGGCCGGGCATCGTCGATCGGACCACCCACGACGTCATCGCGGACCTGGACTACGCCTCCTGGGCCTCGGGCGCGGACCGGGCCGTGATCAACAAGGGCCAGGCCTTCCGCAAGGAACGGCGCAAGCTGGCCGACGCCGAGGGCAACCCGGCCTGGATCGAGGTCACCAAGGTGCCCATCAACGACCGCTCCGGCCAGATCGTGGGTGTGCTCTCCATGGCCGACAACATCACCACCGAGCTGAACCTGGAAAAGCAGCTGCTGCAATCCCAGAAGATGGAGGCCATCGGCACGCTGGCCGGCGGCATCGCACATGATTTCAACAACATCCTGACCAGCATTATCAACTCCACCGAGCTGGCCGTGGGCGACCTGGACCCGGAATCCATGACCACCAGGGACCTGGAGCGGGTGCTCAAGGCCGCCCGGCGCGGCGGCCGGGTGGTCAAGCAGATCCTGGCCTTCAGCCGCCCCTCCACCGAGGGCTTCCGGCCCACGGACGTGGGCGGGGTCATCGCCGAGGCCATCGGGCTGCTCGAATCCTCCATGCCCCGCAAGATCGAGGTCCGCTCGCGCATCGCGGAAAACCTGTCCTGCGTGCATGCGGACCCGACCCAGATCCACCAGGTGGTCATGAACCTGTGCACCAACGCCTTCCACGCCCTGCGCCGCACGGGCGGAACCATCGAGGTCCGCCTGGACCAGGCCGAGGTCTCGGGCGAGGACGCGGAGATCCTCGGGCTGCTCCCGGGCGAATACGTCCGGCTGGCGGTGGAGGACAACGGACCGGGCATCCCCCAGGATATCGTGGACAAAATCTTCGACCCGTTCTTCACCACCAAGGACAAGACCGAGGGCACCGGACTCGGCCTGGCGGTTGTCCACGGCATCGTGCGCAGCCACAAGGGCGGCCTGCGGGTGGACCCGCGCGAGGGCGGCGGCACGACCTTCTCCATCTATCTGCCCAAGGGCGACGAGGACCTGTGCGGGGACGTGGCGCTCTCCGGGGTGTCGCACACCCTGGGCGCGCGCATCCTCTTCGTGGAGGACGACGCCGATCAGCTCCAGACCACGCCGCGCCTGCTCGAAACCATGGGCTACGTGGTGGAGGGCCAGGAAAGCCCGCTGTCGGCCCTGCGCCGGGTCAACGACATGCCCGGCGAATTCGATCTGGTCATCACCGACTACGACATGCCCGGCATGAGCGGAACCCAGCTGGCCCGGCGGCTGGCGGTCATCGACCGGGAGCTGCCCGTGATCCTCATTTCCGGCCGCGAGGACGCGGTCTCTGCAGCCGCGGACTTGCCGAACATCCGTCTCGTGGTTATCAAGCCCTATGACAAGCAGGATTTGTCCCGAGCCATCGGCTCGGTACTGAGCGACGACAAGCAAGGGGAATGAAGTGGCCGAGATACTGATCATAGACGACGACCTCGATGTCTGCGAGACCATGGAGAGCCTGATCACCAGGCTGACCCATGAGTGCGTTTCCGCCCATACCCTGGATGCCGGGCTGAGGTTGATGCACAAGAAGGCCTTCGACGTGATCTTTCTGGACGTCCGCCTGCCCGACGGCAACGGCCTGGACATCCTGCCCGACATCATGGCCATGCCCGACCCGCCCGAGGTCATCATCCTGACCGGCAAGGGCGACCCGGACGGCGCGGAGCTCGCCATCCGCGGCGGGGTCTGGGACTACCTGCTCAAACCGTCCAGCATCCGCGAGATCTCCCTGACCCTGGGCCGGGCGCTCAAGTACCACGAGGAAAAGCGCGGCCGGGACGGCGACCGGGGCCTGGAGCTGAACGGCGTGGTCGGCGACAGCCCGATCATCAAGGTCAGCTTCAACCTCCTGTCCCAGGCGGCCCGGTCCGAGACCAACGTACTCATCACCGGCGAGACCGGCACGGGCAAGGAGCTGTTCGCCTCCACCATCCACGCCAATTCCAAGCGCAAGTCCGGCAACTTCGTGGTCGTGGACTGCGCCGGGCTGACCGAATCCCTGCTCGAATCCACCCTGTACGGCCACCGCAAGGGCGCCTTCACCGGGGCCCAGAGCGACCGCATCGGGCTGGTCAAGCTGGCCGACGGCGGCACCCTGTTCCTGGACGAAGTGGGCGAAATGCCGCTGTCCATGCAGAAGGCCTTCCTGCGCGTCCTGCAGGAGCGGACCTTCCGCCCGGTGGGCGACACCCGCGAGCAGACCAGCGACTTCCGCCTGGTGGCCGCCACCAACCGGGACCTGGACGAGATGGTCGAAAAGGGAACATTCCGTTCCGATCTGCTGTATCGTCTCAAGACAATGCACATCCACATGCCGCCCCTCAGAGAGCGCCCCGAAGACATCAAGGCCCTGTGCACCTACCGGGTCACCCAGCTCTGCCGCCAGTACGGCATGCCGCCCAAATCCTTCGGCTCGGACTTCAACCCGGCCCTGGAGAGCTACGACTGGCCCGGCAACGTGCGCGAGCTGTTCAACATCCTTGAGCGGGCCGTGGTCACCTCGGGCAACGAGAAGACCCTCTACGCCATGCACCTGCCGCGCGAACTGCGCATCCAGATCGCCAAGTCGCAGATAGAGCGCATGACCAACGCGGCCCCGGACGAGGCCCCCCCCGCGCCCTACCCGGAGCCTGTCCGAAAAATCGGACAGGATATCTTCGAGGATATCTTCGAGCAGGAGCTGCCCACCCTGCGGGACTTCAAGAGCACCGCCGAGAAGGTCTACCTGGGCGAGCTCATCCGCCAGTGCGACGGCGACCTGCCCCGTATCCTCGACGTCTCCAAACTTTCGCGTTCCCACTTCTACGGCCTGCTCAAGAAGTACGGCCTGGCCCTCTAGGAGCACTCATGGCCGATTTCGACTCCTACTGCGCCTTCTGCGCCGCCCGCGACAAGGACGACGTGGACCGCGTCTACCACGACACCCGGTACGGATTCCCCATTGCCGACGACACCGAACTCTTCGCCCTGCTCGTCATGGAGATCAACCAGGCGGGCCTGAGCTGGCGGACCATCCTCAACAAGGAACAAAATTTCCGCAGGGCGTACAACGGGTTCGACATTCCCACCATAGCTGCGTATGGTGACTCGGACAGGGCCCGGCTCCTGGCCGACGCGGGCATCATCCGGAACCGCCTCAAGGTCAATGCGGCCATCCACAACGCGAACGCCGTCCTCGCCCTGCAACGGGAGCACGGATCGTTCAAGAACTGGCTGGACGCCCACCATCCCCTGGCCAAAGAGGACTGGGTCAAGCTCTTCAAGAAGCACTTCAAATTCGTGGGAGGCGAAATCGTGGGCGAATTCCTCATGAGTTCCGGATATCTGAAGGGGGCGCACGTGGATTCCTGCCCGATCCACAAAAAGATACTGGCAGCCGGCCCGGCCTGGGCCGAAGGAACCGCGCGGTGACCCCGAAATAGCCCCGTATTTCGTTGTTTTCCGGCCTGTCCTTTTTTTCGGACAGACTTCATTTTCACCCACCTGCGCCCGCTCCGGGCAAAAAGGCCCATGGTCCGTGACTTTATCATGTCCAGAATGCACATCCCGTCCTATTTTTCAGACTGACCCCATTGCCCGGACCACATCCTCCTGATCGCCCTTACACGTAATCTGCTGTAATTATTGTTGATTTAAATTTTCACAAAGTTGGCACGGATGTTGAGTATACACCGTGTCATCAAATGAACGGGTCCGCTCGGCGGACGCCATAAATTCAGACGACCCACCAATAGGAGAAGAATCGAATGTCCAAGATGAAAACGATGGATGGCAACACCGCCGCCGCATGGGTGGCCTATGCCATGAGTGAAACCGCCGCCATCTACCCCATCACGCCCTCGTCCACCATGGGCGAGATCGCCGATGAATGGGCCGCTCAAGGCCGCAAGAATATTTTCGGGCAGACCGTCGAGGTCCGCCAGCTGCAGTCCGAAGCCGGCGCCGCGGGTGCCGTGCACGGCGGCCTGGCCGGCGGCGCGCTGACCACGACCTTCACGGCTTCCCAGGGCCTGCTGCTGATGATCCCGAACATGTACAAGATCGCGGGCGAACTGCTGCCCTGCGTCTTCCACGTGTCGGCCCGCGCCCTGGCGGCCCACGCCCTGTCCATTTTCGGCGACCACCAGGACGTCATGGCCTGCCGCCAGACCGGCTTCGCCATGCTGGCCGCCGCCTCCGTCCAGGAGGTCATGGACCTCTCCCTGGTGGCGCACCTGTCCACCATCGAGGCCAGCGTGCCCTTCGTCTCCTTCTTCGACGGCTTCCGGACCTCCCATGAGATCCAGAAGATCGAGACCATCGACTACGCCGACATGAAGCCCCTGCTGAACATGGACAAGGTCGCCGAGTTCCGCAAGCGCGCCATGAACCCGGAACACCCGGACGTTCGCGGCACCGCCCAGAACCCGGACATCTACTTCCAGGGCCGTGAGGCTTCCAACTCCCACTACGAGGTCATCCCGGCCATCGTCGAGGAGTACATGAACAAGGTCTCCGCCCTCACCGGCCGCGACTACAAGCCGTTCGACTACGTCGGCGCCGCCGACGCCGAGCGCGTGATCATCTCCATGGGCTCCTCCTGCGAGACCATCGAGGAAGTGGTCAACCGTCTGGTCGCCGAAGGCGAAAAGGTCGGCCTGATCAAGGTCCGCCTGTACCGTCCGTTCTCGGCCAAGCATTTCCTGGCCGTGCTGCCCGAAACCGCCAAGTACGTGTCCGTGCTCGACCGCACCAAAGAGCCGGGCGCCCTGGGCGACCCCCTGTACCAGGACATCAGCACCGTGTTCCTGGAAAAGGGCAGCGGCCCCGTCCTCACTGCCGGCCGTTACGGCCTGGGCTCCAAGGAGTTCACGCCCGCCATGGCCAAGGCCGTGTTCGACAACATGGCGGCGTCCGCCCCCAAGACCCACTTCACCGTGGGTATCGAGGACGACGTCACCAACGCCTCCCTTGTCACGACCGGGACCCTGGACACCACCCCTGAAGGCACCGTCCAGTGCAAGTTCTGGGGTCTCGGTTCCGACGGGACGGTCGGCGCCAACAAACAGGCCATCAAGATCATCGGCGACAACACCGACATGTACGCGCAGGGCTACTTCGCCTACGACTCCAAGAAGTCCGGCGGCATCACCATCTCCCACCTGCGCTTCGGCCATTCCCCCATCCAGTCCACCTACCTGGTCACCGCAGCCGACTACGTGGCCTGCCACAACCCGAGCTACGTGCACCTGTACGACGTGCTCGACGGCATCAAGGACGGCGGCACCTTCGTGCTGAACTGCGCCTGGACCGCCGAACAGATGGACAAGGAACTGCCCGCCGCCATGCGCCGCACCATCGCGCAGAAGAACCTCAAGTTCTACGCTGTGGACGCGGTCAAGATCGCCAGCGAAGTGGGCCTGGGCGGCCGCATCAACATGGTCATGCAGACCGCCTTCTTCAAGCTGGCCGACGTCATCCCGTTCGACCAGGCCGTCGCCCTGCTCAAGGGCGGCATCGAAGCCGCCTACGGCAAGAAGGGCCCGAAGATCGTCGAAATGAACTGCGCCGCCGTTGACAAGGCCTCCGACGCCATCGTCGAGATCCCGGTCCCGGCCGCCTGGGCGACCCTGGCCGACGACGCCAAGACCGACGCCGCCGAGCCCGATTACGTCAAGAACATCATGCGCCCGGTCCTGGCCCAGAAGGGCGACGACCTGCCGGTCTCCGTCTTCTCCGTGGACGGCACCGTACCGGTCGCCACCTCCAGGTACGAGAAGCGCGGCGTGGCCATCAAGGTCCCCGAGTGGATCATGGACAACTGCATCCAGTGCAACCAGTGCGCCTTCATCTGCCCGCACTCCGCCCTGCGCCCGGTGCTGGTGACCGAGGACGAGCTGAAGAACGCCCCGGCCGCCTTCGCCGTCCAGGACGCCAAGGGCAAGGAAGTCAAGGGCATGAAGTACCGCATGCAGGTCAACACCCTGGACTGCCTGGGCTGCGGCAACTGCGCCGACATCTGCCCGGCCAAGGAAAAGGCGCTGGTCATGAAGCCCATCGCCACCCAGACCGACGAGCAGGTGCCCAACTTCGACTTCTCCGAGACCGTGTCCTACAAGGACGCCTTCAAGCGTGATTCCGTCAAGGGCTCCCAGTTCAAGCAGTCCCTCATGGAATTCTCCGGCGCTTGCGCCGGTTGCGGCGAGACCCCGTACGTCAAGGTGCTGACCCAGCTGTTCGGCGAGCGCATGATCATCGCCAACGCCACGGGCTGCTCCTCCATCTGGGGCGCTTCCGCTCCTTCGACCCCCTACTGCACCAACCGCGACGGCTTCGGCCCGGCCTGGGGCAACTCCCTGTTCGAGGACGCGGCCGAGTTCGGCTTCGGCATCGAGATGGGCGTGAACAACCGCCGCAAGGCCCTGGTGGCCAAGTGCGAAGAGGCCCTGTGCGGCGCTCCCGCCGACGTCAAGGCCGCCCTTGAGGGCTGGCTGGCCGCCAAGGACGACGCCGAGGCTTCCGCCGAAGCGGGCGCGACCCTGAAGGCCGCGCTTTCCGGCGCCACCGACGAGAACCTGAAGGCCATCGCTGCCGACGCCGACCTGTTCACCAAGAAGTCCGTCTGGATCTTCGGCGGTGACGGCTGGGCCTACGACATCGGTTACGGCGGCGTGGACCACGTGCTGGCCTCCGGCAAGGACGTGAACATCCTGGTCATGGACACCGAGGTGTACTCCAACACCGGCGGACAGTCCTCCAAGGCCACCCCGCTCGGCTCCATCGCCAAGTTCGCCGCCGCGGGCAAGGGCACCGGCAAGAAGGACCTGGGCCGCATGGCCATGACCTACGGCTACGTGTACGTGGCCTCCGTGGCCATGGGCGCGGACAAGCAGCAGATGCTCAAGGCCTTCAAGGAGGCCGAGGCCTACAAGGGACCCTCGCTGGTCATCTGTTACGCCCCGTGCATCAACCAGGGCATCAAGAAGGGCATGGGCAAGACCCAGCTCGAGCAGAAGCTGGCCGTGGCCTCCGGCTACTGGCCCCTGTACCGCTTCAACCCCGAACTCGTCGAACAGGGCAAGAACCCGTTCACTCTGGAGTCCAAGGCTCCCGACGGAACCCTGCAGGAATTCCTGTCCGGCGAAAACCGCTACGCCATGCTGGAGCGCTTCCATCCGGAGCTGTCCAAGGCGTTCCGCGAGAAACTGGAGAAGGACTACGCCGATCGCTACGCCATCCTCACCCACCTGGCCGATGCCGACTACGGCAAAGGCGAGCTGGAGGAGCCTGCCGCCTGCGAAACCGGCGTGTCGGCCGAAGCCCCGGGTTCCGGTGAACCCTGCGACGACGGCAGATAATAGTTAGAGGCATGTGCGGGACGGGGTTGTTGCGGAGGCTTCTGCCTGACCCGTCCCGCACATCTGTAGAAACCGTGAGGGTCGCTCCTCACACCCATGGAGGTTTGTTTAATGTCTATTGAAGTGCTCGCGTTAATCGCGCTGCTGCCCATCCTGGTGGCGCTCGTACTCATGGTCGGCCTGCGCTGGCCCGCCACCAAAGCCATGCCCCTCGCCTGGCTGACCGCCGCAGTCGGCGCGATCCTTGCCTGGAGCCTGCCCGTCGCCTACGTCGCCGCCCTGACCCTTCAGGGCTTCGTCACGGCCATCGGCATCCTGATCATCGTCTTCGGCGCCATCCTGATTCTCCGCACGCTCCAGCATTCCGGCGGCATGGAGACCATTCAGCACGGCATGCAGAACATCACCCCCGACCGCCGCATCCAGGCGATCATCATCGGGTACATGTTCGCCGCCTTCATCGAAGGCGCCGCCGGTTTCGGCACCCCGGCCGCCCTGGCCGCCCCGCTGCTGCTCTCCCTGGGCTTCCCGCCCCTCGCTGCAGCCATCATCTGCCTGGTCTTCAACTCCTTCCCGGTCACCTTCGGCGCGGTCGGCACCCCGGTCGTCCTGGGCCTCAAGTTCCTGGCTCCCGGCGTGGACGCCGCAGTCAAGGCCGGCACCCCGGGCCTGAACTTCGCCAACATGGGCGACTTCAACATGGTCGTCGGCCAGTGGGCCACCCTCATGCACCTGAGCATGATCTTCATCCTGCCGATCTTCATGCTCGGCTTCATCACCCGCTACTTCGGCCCCGAGCGCAGCTGGAAGCCCGGCTTCGCGGCCTGGAAGTTCTGTATTTTCGCAGCCGTGGCCTTCTCCGTGCCCTACCTGATCTTCGCCTGGAACGTCGGTCCCGAGTTCCCGTCCCTGATCGGTGGTCTCGTCGGCCTGGGCATCATCATCATCGGCGCCAAGAAGGGCTTCTGCATGCCCAAGACCACCTGGGACTTCGGTGATTCCTCCAAGTGGGATCCCGAGTGGACCGGTTCCGTGTCCGCCGACGCCTCCGAGTTCAAGGCCCACATGAGCCAGTTCCGCGCTTGGCTGCCCTACATCCTGATCGGCCTGATCCTGGTCGTGACCCGCATCCCCGAGCTCGGTCTCAAGGCCATGCTGGCCAGCCAGGCTATCAAGTTCACCAGCATCCTGGGCTTCAAGTCCGTCAACGCCTCCATCGCCTATCTGTACCTGCCCGGCACCATCCCGTTCGTCCTGGTCGCCCTGCTGACCGTGCTCATCCACGGCATGCCCGCCGACAAGGTCAAGCTCTCCTGGCTCCAGGCCATCAAGACCATGAAGAACCCGACCATCGCCCTGTTCGCGGCGGTCGCCCTGGTGTCCATCTTCCGCGGTTCCGGCATCGCCGACACCGCCCTGAACCCGCACTCCTACCCGTCCATGCCCCTGGCCATGGCCAAGGCCGTGGCCGCCATCGCGGGCAACGCCTGGCCCATGGTGGCCTCCTTCGTGGGCGGTCTCGGCGCGTTCATCACCGGCTCCAACACCGTGTCCGACCTGCTGTTCGCCGAGTTCCAGTGGGGCGTCGCCTCGCAGCTTGAGCTGCCGCGCCAGATCATCGTGGCCGCGCAGGCGGTCGGCGGCGGCATGGGCAACATGATCTGCATCCACAACATCGTCGCCGCCTGCGCCGTTGTCGGCCTGTCCGGCATGGAGGGTGCGATCCTGAAGCGGACCGTTTGGCCCTTCCTGCTGTACGGCGTCGTTGTCGGCATCGTGGCCTCGCTGATGAGCTTCGTGTTCCTGCCCGGCCTGTTCTAACATTAGAAGACCAAAAGGGAGGCGGGCGAAACGCCCGTCTCCCCTTGAACCTGCTAAAAGAAGTGTCCACCTGCTTCACCCCTTTACGAAACAAGCCCCGGAGGACCCCCGGGGATCATCATTTTTCTTAGGAGTCGACCATGACCAAAGAAGCGATTATCAAAGAATTTGAAGCTATAGCCGGCGCTGAAAACGTTATGACCGGTGAAACCGACCGGCACGCCTATTCCTACGACGCCGCCGTCCTCGACTCTGTAATGCCCGCCCTGGTGGTCCGTCCCCGGACCAGCGAGGCCCTGGGCGCCGTGACCAAGCTGTGCAACGACAACGGCCTTCCCCTGACCGTGCGCGGCGCGGGCACCAACCTGTCCGGCGGCACCATTCCCCATCCCGGCGGCGTGGTGGTCCTGACCAACGGACTGAACCGCATCCTCGAAATCAACGAGGCCGACATGTACGCCGTGGTCGAACCCGGCGTGGTCACCGCCCAGTTTGCGGCCGAAGTGGCCAAGCGCGGCCTGTTCTACCCGCCCGATCCGGGCTCCCAGGCCGTTTCCACCCTGGGCGGCAACGTGGCCGAGAACGCGGGCGGCCTGCGCGGCCTGAAGTACGGCGTGACCAAGGACTATGTCATGGGCATGGAATTCTGGGACGTCAACGGCGAACTGATCAAGTCCGGGTCCCGGACCGTCAAGTGCGTCACCGGCTACAACCTGTCCGGCCTGATGGTCGCTTCCGAGGGCACGCTCGGTGTGTTCGACAAGATCATCCTGAAGCTCATTCCCCCGGCGAAGGCCGCCAAGTCCATGATGGCCGTGTTCCCGTCCATGAAGGCCGCTTCCGAGACCGTGGCCTCCATCATCGCCAACAAGATCGTCCCGGCCACCCTCGAGATGATGGACAACTTCACCATCCGCACGGTCGAGAACTTCCGCGGCGCAGGTCTGCCCGTGGACGCCGCCGCCCTGCTGCTCATCGAGGTGGACGGCCACCCCGGCCAGGTCGCCGACGAGGCCGCCGTTGTCGAACGCATCTGCAAGGAGAATGGCGCCACCGAGCTGCACGTGGCCAAGGACGCCGCCGAGCGCGACGCCGTCTGGCAGGCCCGCCGCGACGCCCTGCCCGCCCTGGCCAAACTCAAGCCCACCTGCGTGCTTGAGGACGCCACCGTGCCCCGCTCCAAGATCCCGGCCATGATCGAGGCCCTGGAAGAAATCGCCAAGAAGCTCGACCTGACCATCGGCACCTTCGGCCACGCGGGCGACGGCAACCTGCACCCCACCATCCTGACCGACAAGCGCAACAAGGAAGAGTGGGAGCGCGTGGAAAAGGGCATCGACATGATCTTCGACAAGGCCCTGTCCATGGGCGGCACCCTGTCCGGCGAACACGGCATCGGCCTGGCCAAGTCCAAGTACCTGGCCCAGGAGACCTCCAAGGGCACCCTGGCCTATGCCCGCCGCATGAAGTCCGTTCTCGATCCCAAAGGCATCCTCAACCCCGATAAGATCGTCGGCGCCGAATAGGTGATCACCATGGCCGATATTCATAAACTCGCACAAATGTTCAAGGAACTGGACGACCAGTTGGTCGGGTGCATGCGTTGCGGCATGTGCCAGGCGGTCTGTCCCATCTTCAAGCTGAGCGGCAAGGAAACCGACGTCACCCGGGGCAAGCTGGCCCTGCTCGACGGCCTGGCTTCCGAGATGCTCAAGGACCCGGCAGGCGTCAACGAGCAGCTCAACCGCTGTCTGCTCTGCGGCACCTGCCAGGCAAACTGTCCGTCCGGCGTGTCCGTAATGGACATCTTCCTCAAGGCCCGCGCGATCATGACCGGCTACTTCGGCCTGTCCCCGGCCAAGAAGGCCATCTTCCGCGGCCTGCTGAAGAACCCCAAGCTGTTCAACGCCCTGACCGAAATGGGCGCCAAGTTCCAGGGCATCTTCACCAAGAAGGTGGACGACATGCTGGGCTCCAGCTGCGCCCGGTTCAACGCGCCGATCATCGCCGACCGGCACTTCAACACCCTGGCCAGCAAACCGTTCCACAAGATCGTCCCGGAGATGGACACCCCGGCCGGCAAGTCCGGCCTGCGAGTGGCCTTCTACGTGGGCTGCGTCATCGACAAGATCTACCCCCAGGTGGGCGAGGCGATCCTCAAGGTCCTCAAGCACCACGGAGTGGGCGTGTACCTGCCCTCGGGCCAGGCCTGCTGCGGCATTCCCGTACTGTCCAGCGGCGACACCGCCACCTTCGACACCCTGGTGGGCATGAACGTGGACCGTCTCAAGGACGGCGAGTTCGACTACCTGGTCACCGGCTGCGCCTCCTGCACCTCGACCATCAAGGAACTGTGGCCCCACATGTACAAGGGCGATTCCTCCCGCACGTACGACATCGGCGTGCTGGCCCGGAAAACCATGGACATCAGCCAATTCCTGGTGGATGTATTGAAAGTGGAGCCCAAGGAGCTTGCAGGCGGGAAGAGTGTGACCTACCATGACCCCTGCCATTTGAAGAACTCCCTGGGCATCACGGCCCAGCCCCGGACCCTGATCAAGGCGGCCGGGTGCGACTTCAAGGAAATGACCGACGCGGGCACCTGCTGTGGCTGCGGCGGAAGCTTCAATATCGCCCACTACGAGCTGTCCAGGGAAATCGGCAGCCGCAAGGCGGACAACATCATGGCGTCCAAGGCCAAGGTGGCTGCCACCAGCTGCCCGGCCTGCATGATCCAGATCACGGACATGCTATCGCAGAAAGGAGCCGACATGAGCGTCAAGCATGTCATCGAGCTCTATGCCGACTCCTTATAACGGATAATCAACGGCAAAAAACAAGGAAAAGACCATGTCCAAGAACCTGTACGTGAGCGCCACCGAGGAACGCAGCGGCAAATCCGCCGTGGTCCTCGGAGTCATGCAAATGCTCACGAGGGAACTCCACAATGTCGCCATCTTCCGGCCCATCATCAATGATCCGGGAGAAGGGAAAAAGGACCACGACATCGCTCTGATGATCGATCACTTCAAGCTGTCCATTCCCTACGAAGACACTTACGCCTACACGCTGAAGCGGACCCGCGAGCTGATCAACTCCGGCCAGCATGCCCTTGTGCTCGAGAACATTCTCAACAAGTACAAGACGCTGGAGGAGCAGTACGACTTCGTGCTCTGCGAAGGCACCGATTTCAAGGGCAAGGACCCCGCCTTTGAATTCGATCTCAACGCGGACATCGCCGCCAACATCGGCGCGCCCATGCTGGTGGTGACGTCCGGCCGCGAGAAGGCCCCGGAGGAAGTGGTCAACATCTCCCAGACCACCTTGGACACATTGGCTGAAAAGGGCGTGGACTCCCTGGCCTGCATCGTCAACCGCGCGCCCGAGGGCATGACCGACGAACTGGTCGGCCACATCGAGCGCAAGGGCGGCCGGGAGCCCATGCCCGTTTACGTCATCCCCGAGGACGAGGCCCTGGGCAAGCCCAGCATCAACGACGTGCGCCGCTGGCTCGACGCCGACGTCCTCTACGGGCATTCCGGGCTGCAGGCCCTGGTCGACAACTACGTGGTCGCGGCCATGCAGATCGGCAACTTCCTGCAGTACATCCGGCCCGGCAGCCTGATCATCACCCCGGGCGACCGCTCGGACATCATCCTGTCCAGCCTGGCCTCCCGGCTGTCCAGCTCCTACCCGGACATCGCGGGCATCGTCCTGACCGGCGGCCTGGACGTCTCGGTCAACGTGCACAAGCTCATCGAGGGCTGGACCGGCGTGCCGGTTCCGGTGCTGTCCTGCAAGGGTCACACCTACCAGACCGTGCAGGAGCTCAACTCCCTGTACGGCCGCATCGAGGCCGACGACTACCAGCGCATCGCCACCGCGCTCGGCGGATTTGCCCAGCACGTGGACGTCAACGAACTGCGCGACCGCGTGGTCGAGAAGCGCTCCACCAAGGTCACGCCCAAGATGTTCGAATACTCCCTGATGGACAAGGCGTCGCGCAATCCACAGCGCATCGTCCTGCCCGAGGGCGTGGAGGAGCGCATCCTGCGCGCCGCCGACATCATCCTGCGCCGCGGCGCTGCCGAGATCATCCTGCTGGGCAACGAGCAGGCCATCCGGGACAACGCCTCCAAGTTCGGCGTGGACATCTCCGCCGCGCAGATCATCGACCCGTCCAACTCGGACCTGCTCGACCCGTTCGCCGAGGAATACCTGGAGCTGCGCAAGCACAAGGGCCTCATCGCCGAACAGGCCTGGGACCGCATGGCCGATCCCACCTACTTCGGCACCATGATGGTCCACAAGGGCTTTGCCGACGGCATGGTCTCCGGCTCCATCAACACCACGGCGCACACCATCCGGCCGGCGTTTGAGTTCGTCAAGACCAAGCCGGGCTGCTCCATCGTGTCGAGCGTCTTCCTGATGTGCCTCAAGGACCGCGTGCTGGTCTACGGCGACTGCGCCGTGAACCCCAACCCCAACGCGAGGCAGCTGGCCGAAATCGCCCTGGGCTCCGCCGAGACCGCCAAGATCTTCGGCGTGGAGCCGCGCGTAGCCATGCTCAGCTACTCCACCGGCTCGTCCGGCAAGGGCGAGGACGTGGAAAAGGTCATCGAGGCCACCAAGATCGCCCGCGAGCTTCTCGTGGAGCGCGGCCTGGACATCCCCCTGGAGGGGCCGATCCAGTACGACGCGGCCATCGACCCGGACGTGGCGCTGGTGAAAATGCCGAACTCGGACGTGGCCGGAAAGGCCACCGTGTTCATCTTCCCGGACCTGAACACCGGCAACAACACTTACAAGGCAGTGCAGCGGGCCGCCAACGTCGTGGCCATCGGCCCGGTTCTCCAGGGCCTGAACAAGCCGGTCAACGACCTGTCCCGCGGCTGCACCGTTCCCGATATCGTCAACACAGTAGCCATCACGGCCATCCAGGCCCAGGCTGAAAAAGGTGAATAGATGAAAGTTCTCGTGATCAATTCAGGCAGCTCCTCCATCAAGTACCAGCTCATCGACATGAGCGATGAATCCGTCATGGTCTCCGGCCTGGTGGAGCGCATCGGCGAGGAAGTGGGCAGCCTGACCAGCAAGACCTTCCCCGGCACGGACAGGGAAGTCAAAACCGAAATCGAACGGCCCATCCCCACGCACGGGGTGGGCCTCGAAATGTCCATCGACCTGATCTGCAAGGGCGAAAACGCTGTCTGCGCCATGGACGAGATCGACGTGGTCGGCCACCGCGTGGTCGCCGGCGGCGAGAAGTTCAACGTGCCGGTGGTCATCACCGACGACATGTGGCCCGACCTGACCGAGACCGAACGGCTGGCGCCCCTGCACAACCCCGCCAACCTGGGCGGGGCCAAGGACGCGATCAAGCTGTTCCCCGGCGTGCCCCAGGTGCTGGTCTTCGACACGGCCTTTCATCAGACCATTCCGCCCCACGCCTTCATGTACGCCCTGCCGTACGAGTACTACGAGGAGGACCACATCCGCCGCTACGGCGCGCACGGCACCTCCCACAAGTACGTGGCCAACGAATGCGCCCGCCTCATGGGCAAGCCGCTTGAGGAAATGAACATCATCACCATCCACATGGGCAACGGCGCGTCCATGTCGGCCGTCAAAAACGGCCTGTGCGCCGACACCTCCATGGGATTGACCCCGCTCGAGGGGCTGGTCATGGGCACCCGGTCCGGCGACGTGGACCCCGCAGTCCACAACTACCTGGCCGTGAACCGAGGCCTCGACATCGCCGCCATCGACAACATCCTGCACAAGGAATCCGGCCTCAAGGGATTGTGCGGCATGAACGACATGCGCGACATCCACGCGGCCGTGGAAAAGGGCGACGAGCGCGCCAAGCTGGCCCTGGACGTCCAGACCTACCGGACCCGCAAGTACATCGGCTCCTACATGGCCGTGCTGGGCCGGGTGGACGCGGTCGTCTTCACCGCCGGCATCGGCGAGAACGACGACATCGTCCGCGCCAAGACCATCGAAGGGCTGGAGCCCTTCGGCATGAAGATCGACCCCGAAGTCAACGGGACCCGGTCCAAGGAAGCCCGCAAGATCAGCACCGCTGACAGCGCCGTGGCCATTTGGGTCATCCCGACCAACGAGGAACTGGCCATTGCCCGCGAGGCCATGGCGCTCGTCAAATAACCCGACCCGTTGCGGCGGCCCGGCAGGGCCTGGGGTCAAACATACATGGAGGTAGGTATCATGCCTTCCAAGGAAGACCTGTACCAGTTATTCGAGGAAAAGGCGGGACTCGTTTCCGCCAAGGTGACGAGCATCGCCAATGAGGACGAAGCGCTCAAATATGTCATCAATCTGTGTGGCGAAAAGGAGGCCTGCCAGCTCCTGATCAGCGGCTGCGGCACCGCCCTGTCCGACAAGGCCGAGGAACTCTGCGAGACCAAGCAGAAGAAGGTCATTGCCGCGCCGGGCCTGGACCCCGAGCTGTACAAGAAGCTGGCGGCCCAGGCCAAGAAGGCCGGGTTCGAGTGCATCGACAAGGGCATGCGCGACCACCTGGCCGGCGTGGACATCGGCTTCACCTTCGCCGAGTACGGCATCGCCGACACCGGCACGCTGATGCTCGACTGTCCCAGCGAGGAGCTGCGTCTGGCCACCATGGTCAGCGAGTTCCACGTCTGCGTGCTGCCCAAGTCCAAGATCAAGGCCAACACGTACGCCGTGGAAAAGATGATGCTGACGAGGATGAAGAAGACCCCGGACTACCTGGCCTTCATCACCGGCGCCAGCCGGACCGCAGACATCGAGCGCGTGCTCGCGCTCGGCGTTCACGGCCCCCTTGAATTGCACATCCTGCTCCTGGAGGACTAGCCATGCAGAAAGCTCACAACCTCAAAGAATACCGCGAAGAACTGCACGAGACGCTGGACAACGAGTTCCTGCGCACCACGCTCGACAACTTCGCCATCGCCTATCGCGCGGGCCGCGCCAACGCCTTCAAGGGCATGGACGTCCGCGAACTGATCCAGGAAATAGCCGACTCCAAGGACGCCGCGGCCCAGAACGCCGACGCCCTGTACAAGGAGTTCAAGGCCAATGCCGAGGCGGCGGGCGTGCACGTGCACTTCGCCAAGGACGGCGACGAGGCCAACCGGATCATCACCAAGATCGCCCTGGACGCCAAGTGCAAGAAGATCGTCAAATCCAAGTCCATGACCGCCGAGGAGACGCTCCTCAACCACGACCTGGAGGACGCAGGCCTCGAAGTGACCGAGACCGACCTGGGCGAATGGATCATCCAGCTCAGGCATGAGGGCCCGTCCCACATGGTCATGCCGGCCATTCACCTGTCTCGCTTCCAGGTGGGCGACTTGTTCACCGAGGTGACCGGCAAGAAACAGGACGCCGATATCGAGAAACTGGTCAAGGTGGCCCGCCGCGAGCTGCGCCAGAAGTACGTCGAGGCCGACATGGGCATCTCCGGCGCCAACTTCGCCATCGCCGAGACCGGCGGCATCGGCATCGTCACCAACGAGGGCAACGCCCGCCTGGTGACCACCCTGCCCCGCGTCCACGTGGCCCTGATGGGCATCGACAAGCTGCTGCCCAACCTGCGGGACGCCCTGCGCATCCTCAAGGTCCTGCCGCGCAACGCCACCGGCCAGCAGCTGACCTCCTACGTGACCTGGATCACCGGCAACAACGAGTGCCTGGCGGCCGAGGACGGCAGGAAGGAAATCCACTATGTGGTCCTGGACAACGGCCGAAGCGAGCTGATCAAGGATCCGCTCTTCTCGCAGGTCAACCGCTGCGTGCGCTGCGGCGCCTGCGCCAACGTCTGTCCGGTCTACCGCCTGGTGGGCGGCCACAAGATGGGCCACATCTACATCGGCGCCATCGGCCTGATCCTGACCTACTTCTTCCACGGCAAGGACAAGGCCAAGAACCTGGTCCAGAACTGCATCAACTGCGAGGCGTGCAAGGACGTCTGCGCGGGCGGCATCGACCTGCCGCGCCTGATCAAGGAGATCCATGCTCGCATCCAGGACGAGGACGGCCACCCGCTGCCCAGCTTCCTGCTCGGCAAGGTCCTGCGCAACCGCAAGCTGTTCCACACCCTGCTGCGCACCGCCAAGTGGGGCCAGAAGCCCGTGGCCGAGAAGGACGGATTCATCCGCCACCTGCCCATGATCTTCTCCAAGGAGCACAGCTTCCGCGCCCTGCCGACCATCGCCGAGACCCCGTTCCGCGACTGGTGGCAGGAGAACCGGCCCACGGTGGAGAATCCCAAGTACCGCGTGGCCCTGTTCTCGGGCTGCGTCCAGGACTTCGTCTACCCCGAGCAGATGCAGGCGGCCGTGGACGTGTTCGCGGCCAACGGCGTGGCCATGGAGTTCCCGGAGAAGCAGTCCTGCTGCGGCCTGCCCGTGCAGATGATGGGCGAAACCAAGGCTTCCCGCGACGTGGCCGCGCAGAACCTGCGCGCGTTCGAGCCGGACGCCTACGACTACATCGTCACCCTGTGCGCCTCCTGCGCCGCGCACCTCAAGCACAACTATCCGAAGCTGGTCATGGACAAGCCGTCGCTGAAGCTCCGCGCCGACGCGTTTTCGGCCAAGATCATCGACTACTCCTCCTTCGTCAACGATGTGCTCAAGGTCGAGGCAAAGGACTTTGCGCAGACCGGCGAAAAGGCTACCTATCACGCGCCCTGCCACCTGTGCCGGGGCCTGGACGTGCACGAAGCGCCGCGCCAGCTCATCGAAAAGAGCGGCCTGGAGTACGTGGAGTGCGCCGAGGAAGAGGTCTGCTGCGGTTTCGGCGGCACCTTCTCCATGAAATTCCCGGAACTCTCGGCCGAGCTACTCAAGAAGAAGCTCGACAACGTCGAGGCCACCGGGGCGGATACCCTGCTGACCGACTGCCCCGGCTGCATCATGCAGCTTCGCGGCGGCCTCAAGCGCCGGGGTTCCAAGGTTCAGGTGAAGCACGTGGCCGAGGTCATGTCCAAGAACAAGAAATAACCGGCTTTGCCATAACATTTGAGGCTCTCAGAAGGTAAGGACCGCAATCCGCAGAAGCACCCACACCCTGCTTCCTCCTGAACGAACCGGCCTCAAACGGGTTCCCCGCCTATCCCACACGGGCGGGGAACCCTCTCTTTTAAATCCCGCCCATAGAGAACAAGCCATGTTCAACAAAACGCCCTTTTGCTTCAAACTGTCCGTCGGACTCTACGGGGCCACCCTGCTCCTCGCGGCCGTGGTTTCCGCCGTCTGCTTCTTCATCTTCGGCACCTCGTCCATCAGCATGCCCGTGGTCGGAGCCATGATCGCGGCCTTCACCCTGCTGGGCGTGGTCATCATGTGGGTCCTGCACGGGGCCCTGGTCCGCCCGGCCGCCGTGCTCTCGGAGTTCACCGGCCACATGCTCGACGAGGAATACGGCCTGGCCGACTCCGACACCCTGGCCGCCGCCGTGCCGGGCCTCGGCGCACAGGTGGGCGAGCTGGCCTCGCGCTACAAGGAGCGCCTCGGGTTCGCCCGTTCCATCCTGCACGGCCTGCCCATCCCCTGCGCCATCGTGGACACGGACCAGCGGCTGACCTTCCTGAACCGCGAATGCCTGGACATGCTCGGCTCCCGCGAGGCGCCCGAGACTTACTACGGCCGGATGATCTCCCAGATATTCTACAAGGACGACCGGCGGTCCAAGATCGCGGACTGCATGGTCCACGACACCCGCGACATGAACGTCGAAGCGGTCTTCAAGCACGCCGACGGCAGCGACATCAACGTGCTCATCAGCCTCTTTCCCCTGCACGACGTGGAGAACCGGGTCATCGGCGGCTGCTGCCTGTACATGAACACCACCGAGCTCAAGCGCAACGAGCGGAAGATCCTCAGCCAGAACGAACGCATCTCCACCGCAGCCAGCGAGGCCACGGCCATCTCCGAACAGCTGGGCGATTCGTCCCGGACGCTGGAGGGGTTGGTCACCCAGGCCCGCCGGGGTTCAAGGAACCAGACGGACCGGACCGCCGAGACCGCCGCCGCCATGGAGGAGATGAACGCCGCCGTGCTCGAGGTCGCCCGCTTCGCCCAGGAGGCGGCCCGCGACGCCAGCGAAGCCAACGACCAGGCCCGCGAGGGCGAGGCCGTGGTCGGCCAGGTCATCGGGGCCATCGACGAGGTCTCGCGGCACGCCTCGGGACTCAAGCAGTCCATGGAGCAGCTGGACCACCGGGCCGAGGAGATCGGCGTGGTCCTCGGCGTCATCGAGGACATCGCGGACCAGACCAACCTCCTGGCCCTGAACGCGGCCATCGAGGCCGCCCGTGCCGGGGAGGCCGGACGGGGCTTCGCCGTGGTCGCGGACGAGGTCCGCAAGCTGGCCGAGAAGACCATGAACGCCACCAGCGAGGTGCACGCGGCGGTCAAAGGCATCCAGGAAGTGGCCCGGGAGAACGTGCGCGCCACCCAGACCGCCGTGGATTCCGTGAACCGGAGCACCGAACTGGCGGGCCGCTCGGGCGAGGCCCTGGCCTCCATCCTGTCCACCACGCGCGGCACGGCCGACCAGGTCCACTCCATCGCCGCCGCTGCCGAGCAGCAGTCCTCGGCCAGCGAACAGATCAGCGCGGCCACCTCGGAGGTGACCCGGGTCTGCGAGGAGACCGACGAGCTCATGGTCGAGGCGTCCAAGGCCATCGACCACCTGGCCGAACTGGCCCGGCAGCTGACCGGCGTGGTCGGCGGAATGAAATAACCCGGCCCGGCTCCGGGCGAAAGAAAAGCCCCCTTGGCTACGGCCAAGGGGGCTTTTCTTTCAAAAAAACAGCCTCGCAGCTATTTTACGGCGTCTTTCAGGACCTTGCCGGGCTTGAACTGAGCGACCTTGCAGGCCGGGATGTTCAGGGCGGTGCCGGTGCGGGGATTGCGACCGGTACGGGCCTTGCGCTCGCTCACGCTGAAAGTGCCGAAGCCGGTCAGGGTCAGTTTGTTGCCGGCGGCCAATTCTTCCTGGATGGTGTCCAGGATGGCGTTCATGGAAGCCTCGGCCTGGGCTTTGGAAGTGCCGATCTTTTCAGCGATCTTCGCTACGAGTTCAGCTTTGGTCATAAAAAAACTCCTATAGTGGTTTATTGATGCTATTTACATATGACACGCAAATACGTCTTTCGTGTCATACACTCTCGCCAAGGTTATGGGAAGCCAAAAAACCGCTGCCCACGGAAAGTTCATACACAAAACCGGGAAGCTATGCCACCACTTCGCACGAATTTCAACTGATAATATAACAGGTCGGGAATGAGTCCTTCAGGGCCTCCATGACACGCTCCGCCCGGTCCCTGGATTTGAAGCTCCCGGCCTGGACGATGTGCAGGATCTGGCCGCCGTGGTCGACCACGGAGATGTTCGCCCCGCTGTAGCCCTGGGCCAGCAATTGCCTGTGCACGCGCAACGCATTGTCGCGCACGGCAAAGGCTCCGACGCGCACACTGTAGAGCTTGCCGGGCGTATCCGCAAGCCTCGTGGGCACTATGGTCGCGTCCAGGGAGGTGACCCGGACCCTGGCCACGCCGGTCTGCACGGTGCCGAGTTTCCTGGCCGCCCCGTAGGACAAGTCGAGGATGCGCTCGTTCACGAACGGGCCCCGGTCGTTGATGGTCAGGATCACGGTGCGGTTGTTCTCCAGATTGGTCACACGGACCCGGCTCCCCAGGGGCAGGGTCTTGTGGGCGGCGGACACGCCGTACATGTCGTAGGTCTGGCCGTTGGCCGTCTTCTTGCCGTGGAAGTCCGCGCCGTACCAGGAGGCCAGGCCGATCTCGTCGTAGCCGTCGGCGGACTGCAACGGGTAGTAAGTCCTGCCCAGGACCGTGTACGGCCTGGTCTTGGCGTCGAGCCGACCATTCTTGGAGGGCGGCGCCGAATAGACGTGCTGCGGATAGGGATTGACCGTACCGCATCCCGCCAGGGCCAGCAGGGCCGCCAGGATGAAAAGGGCTGTGAGATGACGCATGCTTCCTCCGTCTGCCCGAGGCAGGGAACGGGAGATTGTCTCGATTTTCTCTAAAAACCGTAGAGGAAGTGGGCGCAAAAAGCAACGGCCCGCCGCGCATCGTCATGCGTGGCGGGCCTTGATGGCGATCGGGCCGATCAGGGCCGGTGCACGTAACGGGGTTTGACCATGTTCTCGGGCTTGAGGATGTCGTCCAGTTCCTCGCGGCTGAGGTAGCCCTTCTCCAGAACGATCTCGTACACCGAACCACCAGTTTTCATTGCCTCCTTGGCGATCTCGGCGGCCTTCTCGTAGCCGATGTACGGGTTCAGCGCCGTGACCAGGCCGATGGAGTGCTCGACCATCTCGCGGCAGCGCTCGCGGTTGGCGGTGATGCCCAGGATGCATTTGTCGGCCAGGGTCAGGCAGGCGCGGCGGAGCATGTTCATGGACTGGAACAGGGAGTAGCCGATGACCGGCTCCATGACGTTGAGCTCCAGTTGCCCGGCCTCGCAGGCCATGGTCACGGTCATGTCGTGGCCGACCACCGTGAAGGCCACCTGGTTGACCACCTCGGGGATAACCGGGTTGACCTTGCCCGGCATGATCGAGGAGCCGGGCTGCATGGGCGGCAGGTTGATCTCGTTCATGCCGCAGCGCGGGCCGCTGGAGAGCAGGCGCAGGTCGTTGCAGATCTTGGACAGCTTCACGGCGGCGCGCTTGAGCACGCCGGACAGCTGGACATAGGCCCCCGTGTCCTGGGTGGCCTCCACCAGGTCCGGGGAGGAGACGAGTTGCAGAGTGGTCAGTTGGACGAGCTTTTCCGTGACCGTGCGGGCGTAGTCCGGGTGGGAGTTGAGCCCGGTGCCGATGGCCGTGGCCCCCATGTTGATCTCGTGGACCAGGGCCTGGGCCTCGTCCATCCGCTGGATGTCCTCGCCGACGGTCACGGCCCAGGCGGTGAACTCCTGGCCCAGGGTCATGGGCACGGCGTCCTGCAGCTGGGTGCGGCCCATCTTGATGACGTCGGCGAACTCCTCGCCCTTGCTCTTGAACGCCTTGCGCAGGTAGTCCATGGCGTCGACGAGCTCGCGGATGTCCATGATCAGAGCGATATTCAGGGCCGAAGGATACACGTCGTTGGTGGACTGGGACATGTTCACGTGGTTCAGGGGGTGGAGGTGCTCGTACTCTCCCCTGGCGTGGCCCAAAAGCTCCAGGGCGCGGTTGCAGATGACCTCATTGGCGTTCATGTTCGCCGAGGTGCCCGCCCCGCCCTGGATCACGTCGACCACGAACTGATCGTGCAGCCTGCCGTCCAGGATGTCCTCGCAGGCCCGGCAGATGGCCCGGCACTTGTCCTCGTCCAGCAGCCCCAGTGAGGCGTTAGCCTCGGCCGCGGCCATCTTGACGTAGGCCAGGGCGTTGATCATCCGGGGGTAGTGGGACAGGGGGATGCCCGAGATATGGAAATTGTCCAGGGCGCGATGGGTCTGGACGCCGTAGTAGGCGTCTTTGGGCACGGCCACTTCGCCGAGGCTGTCGTGTTCAATCCGCATTTTGGTCATGAATTTCCTCCCTTACTGAAAACAGTGCGCTGACCAGTATTCCACGTCCGGACTGATTGGCAACATGCCGACCTCCGGCTCGTCCGATCCGACCCGATCGTCCCCGCTTTCCCGCATCATGCCAGCCTCTCTCCAGGTCGGCGCGGCGTTGCTTTGCGGCGCTATTTCCGACCACTATTCTGGGATATTATTACCATTGCAATATACCCTCAAACATGTAAAGCAGCGGCATGTTTTCGCCCGCCGCCATCCTGAGGGGGTTCCGCCGTCCGCTCCCGGCCATCGCCCTCGCCGCAGTCTGCCTGACAACGCTCCCGGGGCTCGCCGAAAGCGGCAAACCGGTATGCGTGACCGCCAACCAGCCCATCATCGATTCCTACCGGGAGATCCTGTCCCGCTTCGGCGGCGATCCCCTCAAGGTCACCCCGGACCTTCCGCCCGGACGGTACGACCGGACCGCTGTCGAAATGGTCATCGTCGTCAGGGCCCTGCGCCTGGGCGGCATGGACCGGCCCATTGCGTTCGTCAAGGCGAGCAACGCCCGGCGCGCCGTGGAGGAAGTGATCTGCGGCGAGGCGGTTCTGACCGGCCAGCAGCTCGACCCCTCCGTCCTCAACGACAGGCAGGACATCGGCGACCTGTACCTCAGCGATCCCGTAACCCCTGTGGGGGAATTTCACAAGCTATTCTACTGCCTTCCCGAGAACAAAAACGTGCTGGCCGCGCGTAGCGCGGAGGACCTGAACCGGGCCGGACGGGGCATAATCGGCACGGTATGGGACAACGACCGGTGCGTCCTCAGAGACATGGGCATCACCAATCTGGCCCAGGCACCCACCTTCCCGTGCCTGATCAAGATGATCCTGGCGGGCCGGGCGGACTGGATTCCCATGGAGGCCAGCAACCAGCCGGGCATGGAGAGAGTCATGGAGGGAAGACGGTTCGTGCCCGTGCCGGGCATCCGGTTTTCGCTCATCGAGAGCCGCCACTTCATGGTCTCCCGCGTCCATCCCGACGGACAGGCGGTCTTCAACGCCCTGCAGGCCGGGCTCAGGGAGCTCCGCCGCCAGGGATTCATACGCGCCATGCTCGACGCCACGGGCTTTCACGAGAGCGACCGCCTGGGCTGGAAAACCCTGAACCAGGACGCCGTGGACCGGCACCGGGCCCTGCCCTCTCCCGCGCAATAACCCGGCGCGGCGCGGGCCGAAAGCCCGCTCTTTTCCCGGCCGACGCCAAATCTCCTCTTGCCAGCCGACCCGCTTTCGGTTAACCGCTTCCCTGCGCACTTGCGCCTATTACATATTATCGGAGAAACCATGAGCAACAAAGTATACAACAACGGACTTCGCAATATCGCCATCATCGCCCACGTCGACCACGGCAAGACCACTCTGGTGGACGCCATGTTCAAGCAGTCGGGCCTCTTCCGCGAGGGCCAGGACGTGGACGAACGCATCATGGACTCCATGGACCTGGAACGTGAGCGCGGCATCACCATCGCCGCCAAGAACTGTTCCGTCTGCTGGAAGGACACCAAGATCAACATCATCGACACCCCGGGCCACGCCGACTTCGGCGGCGAGGTGGAGCGCTCCCTGTCCATGGCCGACGGCGCCATCCTCCTGGTGGACGCCTCCGAAGGCCCGCTCCCCCAGACCCGCTTCGTGCTGAAGAAGGCCCTGGAGCAGAAGCTCTCCCTGATGGTGGTCATCAACAAGGTCGACCGCCAGGACGCCCGCCCGGCCGAAGTCCTCAACGAAATCTATGACCTGTTCATCGACCTGGACGCCTCCGAGGAGCAGCTCGACTTTCCCCTGCTCTACGCCATCGGCCGCGACGGCATCGCCATGGAGTCCCCGGACGAGCGCGGCGAGAACCTGCACATCCTCCTCGACATGATCGTGGAGCACGTGCCCGGCCCGGTGCACGACCCGGACGAGCCCTTCCAGATGCTCGTCTCCGATCTGTCCTACTCCGACTACGTGGGCCGTCTGGCCATCGGCAAGGTCCACCACGGCGTGGCCAAGTCCAACGACCAGCTCCTGTGCATCGCCGACGGCGGCCGGACCGTGCCGCTCAAGGTCACCAAGCTCCAGACCTACGACGGCCTCCAGGTGGTTCCCACCGACACCTGCGAACCCGGCGACATCGTCGTCATCGCGGGCATCGAGGACGTGCACATCGGCGACACCATCTGCACCAAGGAAAGCCCCAAGGCCCTGCCGCGCATCACCGTGGACGAACCCACCGTGTCCATGCGCTTCGGCATCAACACCTCGCCCCTGGCGGGCCAGGAGGGCAAGCTGGTCCAGACCAACAAGATCCGCGAGCGCCTGCACAAGGAGACCCTGCTCAACGTGGCCATCCAGGTGGAGGACACCGACGGCCGCGACGCCTACCTGGTCAAGGGACGCGGCGAGTTCCAGATGGCCATCCTGGTGGAGCAGATGCGCCGCGAGGGCTTCGAGCTCTCCGTGGGCCGTCCCGAGGTCATCCTCAAGTACGAGGACGGCCAGAAGACCGAGCCCATCGAGCACCTCTACGTGGACTGCGACGAGAGCTTCATGGGCATCGTCACCGAGAAGATCCAGATCCGCAAGGGCCGCATGACCAACATGGTCAACCACGGCACCGGCCGGGTCCGCCTGGAGTTCTCTGTCCCGTCCCGCGCGCTCATCGGCTACCGCGACGAATTCCTGACCGACACCAAAGGCACGGGCATCATGAACTCCTACCTCGAGGGCTACGGTGAATACCGTGGCGAGTTCACCTCCCGCTACACCGGCTCCCTGGTGGCCGACCGCTCCGGCAAGGCCGTGGCCTACGGCCTGTTCAACCTGGAGCCGCGCGGCCGCATCTTCGTGGTACCCGGCGACCCCATCTACGAGGGCATGATCATCGGCGAGCACAACCGGGAGAACGACATCAACGTCAACCCGGCCAAGGAAAAGAAGCTGACCAACATGCGCGCCTCGGGCAAGGACGAGGCCGTCGTCCTGACCCCGGTCAAGCCCATGACCCTGGAATACGCCCTGAACTTCATCAAGGACGACGAGGAAGTGGAAGTCACTCCCGTGTCCATCCGACTGCGCAAGACCGAGCTCTCGGCCCTGGTGCGGCATCGTGAGGAAGGGAAGAAGAAAAAGGGCAAGGAAAACGGCTAAAAATAGCATAATGCCAACAGGAAAGGCTGCGTTTCGACGCAGCCTTTTTTTGTGCCCAAGCCTTGGGTTGGAATGCCCCGGCCCCACCTTCCCATGGTTCGAAATGACCCAATATCGTACTTTAATAGTATAAATTAACTGAACAATTGACACATTATTCAGTGGTAAGCATAATCTGTCCAAGTCTAAAAACACCGCATCACAATCTTTCAAGGAGAGTGACAATGTCTCACCGCATCACCGCATTCATGGTCTCCCTGGCCATGGTCCTGGTCCTGATCGCGGCGCCGGGCGCCGCCCAGGCCGAGCCGTCCGGCAAACTGATCATCTTCCACGCGGGCAGCCTGTCCGTGCCCTTCGCCGCCATCGAAAAGAATTTCGAAGCCAAGTACCCCAAGGTGGACGTCCTGCGCGAGGCGGGCGGCTCCACCAAGATGGCCCGGATGATCTCCGAGGTGGGCAAGCCCGCCGACATCATGGCCTCGGCCGACTACGTTGTCATCGACAAGACCCTGATCCCCAAGTTCGCTTCCTGGAACGTGCGCTTCGCCTCCAACCAGATGGTCCTGTGCTACACGGACAAGTCCAAGTTCGCGGGTGAGATCAACTCGGACAACTGGGCCGACATCCTCCTGCGCAAGGGCGTGGTCTGGGGCCACTCCGACCCCAACCTGGACCCCGCGGGCTACCGCTCCCTGATGGTCCTGCAACTGGCCGAGAAGTTCTACAAGCGCCCCGGCCTGTATGACCGGTTCCTGGCCAACCGGCCCGAGAAGAACATCCGGCCCAAGTCCGTGGAGCTCGTCTCCCTGCTCGAATCCGGGCACATGGACTACGCCTGGGAATACCTGTCCGTGGCCGTTCAGCACCACCTCAAGTACATCACCCTGGACAACCACCTGAACCTCGGCGACTCCACCCTGGACGCCTTCTACGCCAACGCCAAGGTCAAGGTCACCGGCAAGAAGCCCGGCACCTTCATCGACCGCGTGGGCGCGTCCATCACCTACGGCATAACCAAGCTCGACAAGGCCCCGAATCCCGAGGCCGCCGACGCCTTCCTGGCCTACCTGTTCGACCCCGAGGGCGGCCTGAAGATCCTCAAGGAAATGGGGCAGCCGCCGTTCATCCCGGTGCGCACCACCGAGGCAGGCATGGCCAAGATGCCCGCTTCCCTCAAGCCTCTGGTGACCGTCGGCCAGTAACCCATGCCTGAAACGACCCTCCGGGGAGGGAGCGGCTTCATGCGCTCCCTCCCCGGCCGCATATTCCACGGCTGGATGCTCGCCTCGGCGGCATTGGTCCTGCTGTTCATCGGCCTGCCCATGCTGACCACCCTGGCCAGTCCGACCTGGGAGGTCTTTGTCGAGACCCTGGGCGACAAGGAGGTCATGGCCTCGGTCTGGCTGTCCATGTCCACCTCGGCCATCGCCGCGCTCATCGCCTTCGTCTTCGGCACCCCGCTGGCCTTTCTCCTGGCGCGCAACGAGTTCCCCGGCAAGAAGGTGGTCGAGAGCCTGGTGGACCTGCCGATCATGATCCCCCACCCGGTGGTGGGCATCGCCCTGCTCGGCCTGACCAGCCCGAACACCCCCTTCGGCCGGATGCTGCAATCCATGGGCATCGAGATCATGGGCACGACCACGGGCATCGTGGCCGTGCTCGTGTTCGTGGGCGTGCCCTTCTACGTCAACGCGGCCAAGTCGGGCATGGAGTCCATCCCCCGGCGGCTGGAGAACGTCTCGCGCTCCCTGGGCGCGGGCGCGGCGGCCACCTTTTTCCGCATCACCCTGCCCCTGTGCTGGCGCTACATGCTGGTCGGCATGATCATGTGCATGGCCCGCGCCCTGTCCGAGTTCGGGGCCATCATCATCGTGGCCTACCACCCCATGGTCGCCCCGGTGCTCATGTACGAGCGGTTCACGGCCTACGGCCTGCAATACTCCCAGCCCGTGGCCGTTATCCTGATCCTGGTCAGCATGGTCTTCTTTCTGCTGCTCCGCACCCTGTCGCTGCCCAAAGGGAAGAATTCGTGATCCGCCTGACCGACCTGACCCTCCGCTACCCCGGCTTCACCCTGGATCACGTTTCCCTGCACGTCCGGCCCGGAGAATTTTTCGCTCTCATGGGCTCCACCGGCTCGGGCAAAACCCTGGTCCTGGAGTCCGTGGCCGGGCTGACCAAACTCGACGAGGGGTCCGTGGTCATCGGCGGCCGCGACGTGACCCGGCTGGCCCCGGAGGAACGCAAGGTCAGCCTGGTCTACCAGGACCACGCCCTTTTCCCGCACCTGAGCGTGCTGGAGAACGTCATGTACGGCCAGCGCTACCACGGCATCGGCAGGGAGGACGGTAGACGCGAGGCCCGCGCCCTGCTCGACGCCCTGAGCCTGTCGCGCCTGGAGGACCGGCGGCCCGAGCACCTGTCCGGCGGCGAGAAGCAGCGCACGGCCCTGGCCCGCGCCCTGGCCTGCCGCCCGGATGTGGTCCTGCTGGACGAACCCCTGTCCTCCCTGGACCCGCAATTCCGGGGCGAGCTCAGGCGGACCCTGAAGAACGTGCACGAGACCACCGGGACCACCTTCCTGATGGTCACCCACGACTTCACGGACGCCATGATCCTGGCCGAGCGCGGCGCGGTCATCAAGGACGGCCGCCTGCACCAGCAGGACACGGTGGCCAACATCTTCCGCCGCCCGGCCACGCCGTTCACCGCCTCCTTCGTGGGCATGACCAACGTGTTCCCGGCGTGGTATTCGCAAGGATGCTGCACCTTCGCGGGGCATGCCTTCAAGGGGCTGCCCGAGCTGCCCGTGTGGGCGCAGGGCTTCGCGGCCCTGCGGCCCGAAGACGTGTTCGTGGGGAATCCCGAGGATTTTCCGCAGGACTGGCATGTCCTCAAGGGGACCGTGGAGCGCGTGGAGCGCGAGGGGTTCACCTGGACCGCCGTGGTGCGCTGCGGCGACCAGGCCGTGACCGCCCTGGTGGACCGCCACATGGTCCTCAGCCGGGGGCTGGAGAGCGGCTCGGAGGTGACCGTCGGCTTTGCCGGGGAACACCTCCATCACATGCCCGAAACCGACTAGGTCCGGCTCTGGACCGTGATGTAGAGCATCAGCCCGCCCATGGTCAGCGCGATGCCGAACCAGCCCAGGAGGCCGGGCATGACGTGCCCCAGCAGAACGGCCTCGCCCGCCAGGGAAAAGACCACCTCCATGGACTGCGTGCAGTCCGCGGCGGCCAGCTCGGCCGTGGACCCGGCGGTGTTGCGGGCCACCAGGAAGAGGCTGGTGGCCACCACGCCGGAACAGGCCGCGACGATGGCCGTCTGGATCAGCTGCCCCGTGGACGGGGGCGGCGGCGCGGTCACGGCGATGAGCGCGAGCCACAGCGGCAGGGAGCCGATGGTCAGGAGCAGCACCCGGCAGAAGGGATCGTCCATGGCCGGGTGGTCGATGTGCGGCAGATAGCTCTTCTCGCCCCGCCGTGCCTCCCAGACCAGCTGGTTGCCGAAGGGGTAGGCGAAGGCCGCCGCCAGCACGGGCAGAGCGCCCAGCAGGACCTCATGCAGGCCGGACTCGGTGGCCTGCTCCAGGTTGATCAGGACCACGCCCGCGAAGATCAGGGCGGTCAGGGCCAGCGCCTTGAGCGGCACCCTGCGCCCGAAGCCGAGCAGGACCAGCGGCGCGGCCAGGATGGTGGTCTGCCAGGTGGCCGCCACCACCCAGCCCGGCGCAAAGACCGAACTGAAAGTGATCAAGGCGTAGAACACGCCGAACCCGACCGAGCCCGCCACGGTCCAGAACACCCAGTGCCGGGCGAAGAGCCGGACCGAATCCATGGCCAGCCGCCCCTTGCCCGTGGCCGCCAGCCAGCCGAAGAGCATGACCAGCATCCAGAAATAGCGCAGGGACGCGGACCAGATCCAGTGCCCGCCTTCCAGGCTCATGGCCCGGTTGAGCACGAAGGTCGAGGAGAAGAAGAGCGCGGCGAGCACGCCCAGGAAGATGATGCGGAACATGGACGCGACCGGCTAGACGATGAACAGGTAGATGACGGCGCTGACCATGATCACGCCGAACAGGATCAGCTCCGGGACCACGTAGAGGTCGCCGGAGTCGAAGCCCAGTTCCTTTTCGAGGCGATAGTACCGAATGGCCGCGAAGATCACCAGCACCGGGCCGCCCACAAAGGCGAACTTGCCGAGCACGGCCAGGTCCGAGACCACCCGCGCGGGCGCGGCAGCCTTCTGCAGGGCCACGAAGGTGTCGACCTTTTCCAGCAGGAAGCCGAAGGTCATGAAGGCCAGGGCTGTCCGGCACCAGGCCAGGAAGGTCCGGCGGTTGGCCAGACGGGTGCGCCTCACGGCCATGTCGCAGCGCTCGCGGGCCAGGACGTTGCGTTCGCGGGCCAATTCGGTGCGCAGATCTTCGGAACGATTGTCAGTCATCTGTTGCCTCCGCAGCCCGACCTACCAGATTCTTTGCCAAATGTCCCTGCCTCAACGTTGACTTTGTCCCGTCAACCGGTACTATTATCATAATTGTTACACACATACAGGGCAAGAATCGACCATGAGAACACCCTTCGTCAAGCAATCGACCCGCGACTACTACCGCGCATGCCGCGAAAAAGGCATGTCCCTGTTCGACTTCATCCACGGCTACGTCTACGGCCGGTGGTGCTACCACTACATCGGCCTGGCCGGGGACAAGAACCCGTGGTGGCGGTGGCTGTGGGTCCCACTGGTCTTCATCATCGACCGCGTCCACCCGTTCACCGAGACCGACGCCCACCGCTCCGGCGACCCCGACCAGACCAGGCCCACCTGGAGCGACGCCTACCACGGCAAGGCCATGCCGCTGAACGAGGCCACCAAACTGATCCGCCTCGACCGCCCGGTGAACACCGCCCTGCCCGAGACCGTCCTGCCCTACACCCGGGCGCGCGACATCATCCTGGACAACCCGGAAAAGATCGTCCTCCTTAACTGCCCCTGCCGCGCGGGCATGAAGAACCCGTGCACGCCCACGGACGTCTGCATCCTCATTGGCGACCCCTTCGCCACCTTCATGCTCGAACACCACCCGGACAAGACGCGGGCCATCACCGCCGACGAGGCCGTGGCCGTGGTCAAGGCCGAGCAGGCGCGCGGCCACGTGTCCCACGCCTTCTTCAAGGACATCGCGCTCGGCAAGTTCTACGCCATCTGCAACTGCTGCTCCTGCTGCTGCGGGGCCATGAAGGCCCACGCCATGGGCATCCCCATGCTCTGCTCATCGGGCTACCTCGCCCAGGTGGATCAGGACCTGTGCACCAAATGCGGCACCTGCGCCCAAAAATGCCAGTTCAAGGCCATCGGCTTCAACAAGGAAGGCGCCTACATCCGCGAGGACCGCTGCATGGGCTGCGGCGTGTGCACGTTGTCCTGCAGCAAGGACGCCATCACATTACGGTTGGCCCCTGAAAAGGGAGAACCCCTCAAGATCGACGCCCTGCATTAGCGGTTTTATCCGGGTATCGGGACACGAAAAAAGGCGCTTGAAGCGCCTTTTTTCGTGTCCATGGCTTGAATGCCTCACCCCAGGGTGATGGTCAGGGGGATGACGTGGAGTTCGCGGGAGATTTCGCGGGTGTTGCCGAGTTTCCACACGGCGGACGGGACCCCGGCGGCCCGGGCCACGGCGTCGGCGATGCCGTTCATGTTGATGACCGGATGCCGGGAAAAGACCTGGGGCAGGCCGTAGGTCAGGTTGCAGGCCAGGCACTTGCCGGGGCGCTGCATGAGCTTGAGTTCGAAATCCAGGTCCTGGCCACGGTTCCCGGCAAAGGCCAGGGCGATGTCGTAGCTGCCTTCCTCGGCGTCGCCGAACAGGGCCTCGAAAAAGGCCTCGGTGCGCTCTGCCGGAAAGATGGTCTGCAAGGTGTCCTCGGTAAAGATATGGCCGTATGGGCTCATGAACGGTCCCCCAGAAGCGGATGGTTTGTTGGAACGCCGACTCGGGCAAGGCCACGTGTGTACCTAAAAAACCCTTACCGGGCAAGACGCTCCGGCGCGGGTTCACGGGCAAGGCTAGACATAGAGAAAGAAGAGGGCCACCCCCGAGGCCAGAAAGATGAGGCACGGGGCCACCACCTTGCGCCACGTCCGGCCCAGGTCGCACTGGAAGTACTCGCAGGTCAGGATGAAGCAGATGTGGATGGGCGAGATCATCACGCCGGTGAAACCGCAGAAGGTCGCCAGGACGATATACGGGATGGTCTGGTCCTGCATGCCCAGGGAGGAGAGCACGCCGAGCAGCAGCGGGAAGGTCGCGCCCACGAAGGCCACGTTGATGCCCGCGACCATGCCCACGAGGAACGGCAGGAACGCGGCCGAGGCGAACAGGGCTGCGTCGCCGCCCGCCACGCGGGCCATTTCCTGGACCACGCCCGCGGCCTGGAGGATGTCCTTGAAGACGAAGATGGCGCAGATGACGGAGATCATGGACCACAGGGAGCGCTTGGACAGCACCTGGCGCAGGAAGTTCAGGCCGAGCTGGGTGTTCTGGACCATGACGCAGATCACGGCGGCGGCCAGGGCGGCGACCACGCCGAACTCGAAGGGAACGGACGGGGCGAAGGTGGCGATGGAGGTCTCGAGCCCGATGGCCCCGACAATGGCGATGAGCAGGGGCAGCCCCTCGCGCAGGGCGGCGGACTTGCTGCGGGTGGTCAGCGGCATGGGCACGGTCAGGTCCTTGGCCCCGAGCACGCCGGGCCGCAGGAAGAAGAACCAGCCGGTCAGGAGCATGATCGGGGTGGCCGGCCAGGTGTAGGAGACGAGGTCGATGATCTGGAGGTCGGCCAGGGCCAGGGTCAGAATGATGCCGGGATACAGCGGCCAGATCAGCTCCCAGACGTGGCGGAACCAGTAGTTGAGCACGGCCCGGTCCGAGTTGGTGATGCGCATGTCCTCAGACACGGTCTTGATCATGGGCGCGGAAAAGACCGCGCCGCCGGGCATGGGCAGCAGCCCGATGAGCGCCGGGAAAAAGACGAGCCGGAGCCTCGGGCTGGTCAGGAAGCCGGACAGAGCCTCCATGAGCCGCTTGGACTGGCCGGACCGCTCCATGGCGTCGCTCAGGATCAGGATGAGGCCGACGATGGCGGCCAGGAAGAGGAATTTATCCTGGGTCAGGGCCAGGACGCCGGTCTTGGCGATGGGCAGCGGCCCCATGCCGAAGAGCAGCCCCATGGCCACGCCGCCGATGAGGATGGCCAGCCCCAGGCCGATGCGCAGGCGCATGCCCGCCAGCATGAGCAGGAAGGAGAAAAGGACCTTGAGAAAGGGAGCGAGGGTGACGAGCAGCGAATCCATGCGAAAATCCTTGTGGGTAGAGGCGAAGACGATGTCGGAGACCGGACCAGCTTCATTCCTTCAGGGCCAAAATGCAAGCAAAAGCCGCAGCCTCGGCCGGGAGCGAGCGGGCAGGGAAGGATTCCGGCCCCTTGCCCGGACCGGCGCATTGCGTTACAGAGAGTGTCGCAGGCAAGCCCCATCACCACCAAGAGACATGGAAACGTGAGCATGAACAAGAAACAGATACGCGCCCATATTTTCGCCACCATCATCGGCAAGGTCGAGGAGCAGGACGAAGACCGCAGGCTGGAGGCCCTGAACGAATTCATGGCCGTGACCGGCACGGCGGGCAACGCCTCGGAGCAGGTGGCCAGCCTGATTCCGCCCATCATGCACGAACTCTACGAGAAGTGGATCACCCTGTTCATCGACCGGCTGCTCGAAACCGTGGACGCGAAGAATATCGAGCTTCTCTGCGACGGTTCCGACGACAACAACGCCGCCCTGGTCCTGGCCTACGTCATGTTCCTGGAGTCCGGGCGCATGGAGAAGCAGATCGATGAGGACCTGCGCCAGCACGGCATGAAGGGCACGGGGCAGGACGACATGGGCGACGTGGCCGCCAGCTACCTCCGCGCCCAGATGGCGAAGATCGCCCAGCAGATGGGCGACGACGAGCTCAAGGGCAACTGCTGAGCGCCCTTTCCGGACGCGAAAACGCCCCGCCACTCAACGGTGACGGGGCGTTTTCGCGTCCGGGCACGGGGGGGGATCAGCCCACGGCGTCGCCGGACTCGGCAATGGCCTTTTCCACGGCCAGGGCGATGTCCTCGTCCGGGTCGGGCTGGTGGCTCTCGATGAGCCCCAGTTGGAGGTTGAGCTCGCGCATGACCTTCACGGCGGACGGGTTGAAATAGTGGGACCACACACCCGGAGTCTTGTCCGGCCGCCCCAGGCGGACCAGGGTCAGCCCGAGATAGAGAAAGGCGTCCTGGTAGGTCTGGTCGATACGCAGGGTGCGCTCGAATTCGAGCTTGGCCTGGCGGTACATGCCGAGCCGGTAGGAGCAGACCCCGAGCCGGTAGCGCACGTCCGCGTCGTTCTTATCCTCTTCCAGGCATTCCTTGTACTTGAGGCGCGCCTCCTCCCACTTCCGGTCCACGTACAACGCGTTGGCCGCCTTGACCACGTCGATGCCACGGGCGGTCGAGGCCACGGGCTGGTCGTCCTCTTTCCTGATGCGGCGCACGGCACCGAACAGGAAGTTGCGGCGGGATTTGTCGATCTTCTTTTCGGCCATGTTTCCTCCGGTCCGCAGAATACCCGATTCACCCGCATCGTCAAGACGGCAACCGGTTGCCTTTTCAGGCGGTTCATGGAAGATTCTCCCCCATGGACGAATTTTACGGCCGGACCGGCACGGTCCTCCATATCGACCTGACCACGGGCACGGCCACACCCGAGCACCCGGACGAGACCGTCTACGAGCGGTATCTCGGCGGCCGGGGGCTGGCCGGTCACTACCTGCACCCCTTCGCCGACCGCGAATACACCGACCCCGAGCTGCCCCTGCTCATCTTCACCGGCCCCCTGACCGGGACCGACTCGCCCACCTCCGGGCGCGGCACCATCCTGTCCCGCTCGCCCCTGACCGGAACCGTGTGCGACGGGTCCATCGGCGGCGGCCTGCCCACCCGGCTGAAAAAGGCCGGATACGACGGGCTGGTCATCACCGGACGTGCCGAGAAGCCCTGCGGCATCGAGATCGACGACCATGACGTGCGCGTGGTCGAGACCTCCCTGTGGGGCCGGGACACGGACGCGGTCCTGCACGGGCTGGAACAGCGGATGCCCGAGGACACCTCGCTGGCCTGCATCGGCCCGGCCGCCGAAAACGGCTCGCTCCTCGGGTCGGTGGCCGTGGACCATCGCCACGGCGGCGTGCGAGGCGGCCTCGGCCTGGTCTGGGCGGCCAAGAATCTCAAATACCTGACCGTGCGCGGCACCGGCGAGGTCCGGGTCCACGACCCGGCGGCCCTCAAGGAGGCGCGCGAGGCCATCGTCCGCCTGACCATGGCCTCCCCCGTGCTCATGGGCAAACACGGCTTTTCGCGCTGGGGCACCGGGGCCTTGTTCGACCTGATCAACTCGCGGCGGATGCTGCCCACGGACAATTTCCATAAGACCTTTTTCGAACAGAGGGCCGAGATCAACGCCGCGGCCCTGGCCGAACGGTACAAACCGCGCGACCACGGCTGCCTCGGCTGCCACATCCGCTGCCGCAAGATCGCCCTGGACGGACGCAGCCTGCCCGGCTTCGAGACCATGGCCCACTTCACCGCGCTGATCGGCAACGCGGACCCGGAGGCGGCCATGGAGGCGGCGGACCTGTGCGGAAAGCTCGGCCTGGACCCGATCTCGGCCGCCTCGACCCTGGCCTGCCTGCGCGAGATCACCGGCAGGGACTACACGGACAAGACGCTCATCTCGTCCCTGCGCGCCATGGCCGAGGGCGGCGACCTGGCCAAGGGGGCGCTGAACCTGGCCCAGGCGTGCGGCCGCCCGGAAACGGCCATGGCGGTCAAGGGGCTGGAACTGCCCGCCTTCGACCCGCGCGGCGGCTACGGCCTGGCCCTGGCCTACGCCGTATCCACCCGGGGCGGTTGCCACCAGCGCGCCTACCCCATCAGCCACGAGGTCCTGCGCAAGCCCGTGGCCACGGACCGCTTCACCTTCAGCGGCAAGGCGCGGATCATCAAGCTGGCCGAGGACGCCCTCGCGGCCTGCGACTCCATGAACGCCTGCCGCCTCATCTTCCTGGCCGCCGGGCTGGAGGAGTACGCCAAGGCGCTCACGGCGGTCACCGGCCAGGACTGGTCGGTCCAATCCCTGCTCGAAGTCGGCGAGCGCACCACCGTGAACGAACGGCGCATGAACGCGGAAAACGGCTTCGGGGCCCTGGACGACGACCTGCCCGAGCGGTTCTTCACCGAGCCCGGCACCTCGGGCGGCGGCGTGACCGTCCCGCCCATCGACCGCGAGGAATTTCTCCAGGCCCGACGTAATTACTACGCCGTGCGCGGCCTGGACGAGAACGGCGACCCGACCACGGCGACCCTGCAACGGCTGGGGCTCGACCGATGAAGGCCCTCTGCGAAAAATACGCGGCCAAACTGGCCGCCCAAGGGCTCGCCCCCGGCATCGGGCGGGACGCGCCGCTGGTAGGCGGCCTGGACGCGGAGCTGGTCTGGAACCGCGAGGACCCGCGCATCGGCGTGCTGGCCGGGCTGTTCTCGCGCCTGTCCATCAACTCCCTGGCGTTCGTCCGCCCGGCCGAGCCGTACCGGACCATCCTGGACTTCCTGGCCACGCGCAACCCGGACGGCATCCGGCCCGAGGACACCGAGACCCGGACCTTCCTGCACGACATCCCGGTCTGCGCCGACTTCTCCGCCGAGGCCATGGCCGCGCAGCTCAAGCGGCGCAAGGTCATCGTGATCCCCGGCAAGGGCGTGGCCGCCTGTGGCACGGTCACCCCGGAACAGGCGTTCGTGTCCGTCTCCTCGGCGGTCTTCTCCACCTTCGTGCTCTTCTTTTCGGACTACCTAAACCGCGCCCGGCGCATCGAACTGGACGACGAGTACATAGACGTCTTCTCCCGCGTCGTCCGCCTCCTGCCCGCGCCGCGCACGGACCTGCCCGGCCTGGCCCCCGGCCCCTTCGTCGACGGGGACGGCGTGGTCGCGGCCATGGCCGAAGCGGGCCGCATGGTCGTGGGCTACGGTCTGGTCGATTCGTTTTTCGGCAATATTTCCTACAGGCTGGACGGGACCATCTACATCTCGCAGACCGGCAGCTCCCTGGACGAACTCGAAGGGTGCATCGACCCGTGCCCCATGGACGGCTCCACCACCAACGGGCTGACCGCGTCGAGCGAGCTGTCCGCCCACGAGGACGTCTACCGCCGCTCGGCCTATGACTGCATCCTGCACGGCCACCCGAAATTCTCGGTGGTCATGTCCATGGACTGCGAGCGCGACGACTGCCCCAACCGGGGCCACTGCCACATCCACTGCACCGAATGCCGGACCGTGGACGGCGTGCCCATCGTGCCCGGCGAAGTCGGCACCGGCCCCACCGGGCTGTGCCACACCCTGCCGCCCGCCATGGCGGCAAACGGCGCGGCCATCGTCCACGGGCACGGCCTGTTCACCGCCGGAAACAACGACTTCAACGCCCCCTTCGCCCGGCTGCTCGAGATCGAAAACCGCTGCCGGGACCTCTATTTCGAGAGGCTGGCCCAATATGTCTGATCCGAGCGCCGTCACCGACCGTTCGCCAAACCGCGACTTCGGCCCCTTCCGGCCCGGCCCGGCCCTGGCCTATGTGCTGGTTACCTTCGCGGCCACCTGGGGGGTGGAGGGCGCGCTCATCGCCGACGGCCTGCGCTTCGACGACCTGGTGGGCCAGTCCGCGCCCGCCCTGTGGCTCCTGGGCGTCATGTGGATTCCCGGCCTGGCCGCGCTCCTCGTGACCCTGCTCATGGAGCGGACCGGCCCGCGCGGGCTGGTCCCGGCCCTCTCCCTGCGCCTGGGGTCCGTAGGCCCCTACTTTCTCGGCATTGCCCTCATCCCCTTGGCCTATGCGATCATGTACGGCATAACATGGAGTGCCGGTCTCTCGGGATTCGACCCCAATCTAGACTCCCTCTCCGCACTCTCCGGCACGCCCATCGGTCAGAACACGGCCCTTCGGGTCATGCTGCCCCTGTCCATCTTCCTCGGCCCGCTGATCAACTTCGTCTTCGGCCTGGGCGAGGAGCTGGGCTGGCGCGGATTCCTGCTGCCCCGGCTCATGCCGCTGGGCAAGCCCGCAGCCTACCTCGTACTCGGCCTGCTTTGGGGCCTCTGGCACGCCCCCCTGATATGGGCCGGGCTCAACTACCCCGGCCAGCCCGGCCAGGGCATCCTGATGATGTGCCTCATCTGTCTCGCCTTCGGCGCGTTCCTCAACGAGATGACCCTGCACTACCGCTCCTCCATCCTGGCCGGATTCCTCCACGGCGCGGCCAACGCCCAGGGCTACGGCATTTGGACCTGGATGTTCCCCGACGCCCACCCGCTCCTCGGCGGCGCCATGGGCCTGACCGGCGTCCTCGTCTGGACCGCCCTGACCTGCATCACCATCGCCGTGCTCCGCAGATTGAGAAGCTAAGACGCCTCCGGCGGCCGGGGGAAGGGGAGAAGGGAACCCTTTGAGAAAAGGTTTCCCTGTGCAACCGGAAACATGGGTAACAGTTCTGCCCGGGTACATGGGTAACACTTTTATTGTTCGTCCACCGGTTCCGGGGGCCTGATCAGGCCCCCGGAACCGGTGGCGGGCAGGACGCCGAG
>NZ_JBGLYH010000028.1:0-47286 GCF_041414475.1 Pseudodesulfovibrio karagichevae | reverse complement strand
CTTTTCAAAGGGTTCCCTTTCCCCCTTCCCCCGGCCGCCGGAGGCGAAAAAAAAAGGGTGGACGCGCAGCGCGCGTCCACCCTTTGTATTGGCAATGTTTCCGACTACGACTTGGGCGGGTCGGGGAGGGCGAGGATGGGGGCGATGACTTGTTCCAAGGCTTTGCCGGTGGCGGTATCGCGGTGGACTTTCATGAAGGGGTAGCCTTCGTCGCCGGAGTCGGCCACGGCCGGGTCCAGGGGGATGCGGCCGAGGAAACGGACGCCGGATTCCTTGGCCAGTTCCTCGCCGCCGCCGGATTTGAAGATCTGGTGCACCTTGCCGCAGTCGGGGCAGGCGAAGCCGGACATGTTTTCGACGATGCCGAGCACGCGGTTGCCGACCTCGCCGACAAAGGACACGGAGCGGCGCACGTCGTCGATGGCCACGCCCTGGGGGGTGGTGACGATGACGGCCATGGCGGTGGGTCCGAGGGTCTGGAGGGTGGACAGGGGTTCGTCGCCGGTGCCCGGGGGGCAGTCGACGATGAGGTAGTCGAGGTCGCCCCACATGACGTCTTCGACGAATTGCTTGATCAGGCCGATCTTGACCGGGCCGCGCCAGATGACGGCCTGGCGGTCGTCCTGGAGCAGGAAGCCGAGGGACATGACCGAGAGGTTCTTGCTCCACGGCACGGGTTCCATGACCTGGTCGCCGATGTGGGGCTGCTGGCCCTTGAGGGAGAGGAGCCGGGGAATGCTCGGGCCGTGCACGTCCACGTCGAGCAGGCCGACCTTCTTGCCTGCCAGGGACAGGGCCACGGCGATGTTGGCGGCCACGGTGGACTTGCCCACGCCGCCCTTGCCGGACATGACCACGATCTTGTGTTTGATGCGGCTCAGGGTCTTTTGCAGTTTCTGGTCTTCGGGCTTGTCGCAGCCCGTGGCGCTGGTGCAGGTTCCGTCAGGCGAGGCGGACGCACATCCTTCACAACCACTCATATGCTTCTCCTGGATAAACGGCGACCCGTAGCCGCCTAGAAGTACACGTAGAACCCGGCCGGCGAACGCCCGCGGCCGGGTTACAAAGAAATAATCATAGTGGGAGAAATGTCAAACCGTGACCCCGGGCATGGTCAACTCGGCCAGCCCGCCGCGCAAAAAGCCTTCGAGCACCTGGCAATCGGTGCCGGTCAGCCAGGGGATGACCGTGATTCCGGCCCGCTCCAGGGCGTGCCGGGTGCGGTTGCAGATGGCCCCGCACAGGAAAATGGTTACCCCGCAGGCCAATATGGCGGATGTCCTGTCCATAGGGTCCTTTGAGGGAAGGGATAGGAGGCCTGCGGGGTAAGATTTTTGATCACGTATTTCAAATAGCTTGTATCCGTCCGCGTTCTCGCACACGGAGGCCAGTCGGTCCTGGTAGCACGCCAGGCAAATCACCTTGGCGGAATCCGATCGCATCATCGCTCTCCAAAAAAATCCGGCAGGACCCGCACCGGTTACGTCTTTATGAGCACAGACTGTGCCAAACAAAATAATCAATTAATACGGTATATTATCGGTGAGACGAAAGAATGAAAGGGCGAGTTTTGCGCCCGTTTTGCGCAATCTGGGGCGAATTATTCGCCCGCTTCCGGCTCGGCCAGCAGGCGGCGGAGAGTGTCCTTGGTGATGCCCAGCTCGCGGCAGGCGGCCATGCGCTTGCCATTGTTGCGGCGCACGGCGAGCCTGGCGGCGCGGCGCTTGATGGCGTCCATGGTCCCGGACAGCCCGTCGGGCGCATCGAGGCATTTCTCTGCGGGGTGGAGGTATTCCGGGAGGTGCTCCACCTGGATGAACCCGTCCGGGCAGAGGATGAAGGCGTATTCGAGGATGTTTTCCAGTTCGCGCACGTTGCCGGGGAAGTCGTGGCGCATGAGTACGTGCAGGGCGTCCTCGCTGACACCGAGGATGGCCTTGTTGCGCGAGCTGTTGAACTCCGCGAGGTAGTGGTCGATGAGCAGAGGCAGGTCCTCCTGGCGCTCGGTCAGGGGCGGCAGGGTCAGGGTGACCACGTTGAGGCGGTAGAAGAGGTCCTGGCGGAAGGTCCCTTCGGCCACGGCCTCCTCCAGGTCGCGGTTGGTGGCGGCCACCACGCGCACGTCGGCGTGGACCGGGGCGACGCCGCCCAGCGGTTCGAAGGTCTTCTCCTGGAGGAAGCGCAGCAGCTTGACCTGGAGGTTCTGGGGCATGTCCCCGATCTCGTCCAGGAAGACCGTGCCGCCGTGGGCCAGCTCGAACCGGCCCGGCTTGTCAGTGCGCGCGTCGGTGAACGCGCCCGCCTTGTAGCCGAACAGCTCGGATTCGAGCAGGGTGTCGGGCAGGGCCCCGCAGTTCACGGCCACGAACGGCCCGTCCTTGCGCGGGCTCAAGGAGTGGATGGCCCGGGCGAAGAGTTCCTTGCCCGTGCCGCTCTTGCCCAGGAGCAGGGTGGTCGCCTCGGACCGGCTGATCTGGGGCAGGATGCGGAAGATCTTTTCCAGGGCCTGGGAGCGGCCCACGATGTTCTCGAAGCGGTAGATGTCCTTGGCCTGCTGCCGGGCGACGTGGATGTCGGTCAGGTCGCGGAAGGTCTCCACCCCGCCGACCACGTTGCCCGCCTTGTCCTTGAGCGGCGAGGCCGAGATGGACACGGGCAGGGTGGTGCCGTCCGAGCGGACGATGAAGATGGACTTGTTGACGATGCGTCCGCCCTGGCGGACGCACGCCTTGAGCGCGCATTGACCGTCGCACAGGGACGAGCGGAACACGGCCCAGCACTTGCGCCCCAGGGCGTCCTCCTCGGAGATGCCGGTGATGCGCTGCGCGGCCTCGTTGAAATAGGTCACGTTCCAGTCGGCGTCCACGGTGAACAGCCCGTCGGCGATGGAGGCGAACACGGCCTCGAGCGGTAGGTTCTTCGGAAACGGCATGGGGCCACCGTACAACCGGCGTCCGGGGTTGCCAACAAAAACCGGGCGAAAAATTCGCCTGATGTCAACGGGCCCGACCGGGGCGGATCAGCCGCCGTTCTGCCGCAGGAATTCCTGGATGTATTGGTACAGCCGGTCGTGGATGGCCTGCCGGTCGCTGCCGTAATCCATGCAGACGAACTCCGCGTCCTCCTCGGCCAGGATCTTCAGCGCGCCCGGCTTGCACAGCTGCATGAAACTGAAGTGGGAGGCTTCCGGTATTTCCCTGTAGAAGACCTTGCGCGGGAACTCCGGCAGCCGGGGGTAGAAGTGGGTGGAGGGCGGGATGTTTTGGTCCTTGCCCCCGCCGACGATCAGGACCGGGATGGCGATGGCCTTGATGGACTGGTCCGTGAACGCCTCCACGAATCCCGGCGCGATGGCCACGGCGGCGGTGAACCGCTTATCCCTCAGGTCCCGCGCGGCCTCGGCGAAGTCCTGCTCCGTCAGGCCCGGCAGGGCGGCCTGGAAATAGCGGCACGAGCGGTCCTGGTTCTCGGCGCAGAAAGCGGGGTAGCGGCGCAGGTCGAGCCGGGCCCCGGCCAGTGCCAGGGCGCTGTAGCCGCCCAGCGAATAGCCCACGGCAAAGACCTTGGCCGGGTCGATGTTCTCCTTGAATCGGGAGCGCAGCATCTCCCGCGCCAGGAAGCTGGCGTCCAGGGGCTGGTCCCAGACGCGGATGACCGTGGCCGGGGTCGCGTCGCCCGAGGTGTAGCCCGGATGGTCGGCGGCGCAGACCACCCCGCCGTTCTCGGCCAGGCGCGCCGCCAGCCAGGAGAGATTGCGCCAGTTGCCCGTGGTCCCGTGGAGCAGGATGTACAGGGGGTATCTGCCGGGCCTGAGGGGGCCGTCCTTGACCGCGTCGATCCCCTCGAAGACCGCGTTCTCCGCGAAGCGCGCGGCCGGGCCGCCGTCGCTCGGATACCAGATGTGGGCCTTCAGGGTCCGCCCGCGCTGCGCGTCCTTGAACTCGGCCTCGGTCATGCCCACCCCGGCCAGGGCGGGGGCGGTCCAGAGCAGGCAGAGGAGGAGCGGGAGGGACGGAAAGAGCACCGGTCTTTTCATGGAGTTCTCCTTGGGCGGTTTTCCGGAGCATAGCGCGGGGCGAATGGGCCGGGCAACCGCAAAAGAAAAGGGCCGCCCGTTCGGGAGGCCCTTGAGAGTCGGTGTCGCGCTGCCGCCTACAGCTTTTCGGCGCGTTTTTTCCGAAGCCAGTCGTACCACTGCTCCAGGTTCTCGCCGGTGCGGGCGGAGATGGGCATGACCTCGATGTCCTTGTTCAGCTTCCTGGCGTGGTTCTCGGCCTTTTGCAGGTCGAAGTCCACGTAGGGCAGCAGGTCCACCTTGTTCAGCAGCATGACCGCGGAGATGTGGAACATGAAGGGGTATTTCTCGGGCTTGTCGTCGCCCTCGGCCACGGACAGCAGGGTGACCTTGTAGTCCTCGCCCACGTTGAACTCGGCCGGGCAGACCAGGTTGCCCACGTTCTCGACAAAGAGGATGTCCAGGCCGTCGGTGTCGATGGCCTTGAGGGCGTCCATGACCATGCCGGAATCCAGGTGGCAGCCGCCCTCGGTGTTGATCTGCACGGCCTGGGCGCCGGTGGCGGCCACGCGCTGGGCGTCGTTGTCGGTCTGCAGGTCGCCCTCGATGACGGCCATGTTGAACTCGTCCTTGAGGTCGGTCAGGGTCCGTTCGAGCAGGGTGGTCTTGCCCGCGCCGGGCGAACTCATCAGGTTCAGGCACAGGATCTTCTTGACCCGGAAATTCTTCTGCAGCTCGTCGGCCAAGCGGTCGTTGGCCTCAAGCACGTTGCGGACTATGGTCACTTCCTTGGACATGGTCACTCCTTCTCTTTATTGCTGGTCGTCCACTTCGATGGAGTCGATGAGCAGTTCCTTGCCTTCCAGCACCTTGTGGCCCAGCAGAGCCTCGCACTTGGGGCAGGGCATGCACCGGGTGTGCTCCGGGCTGAATACCTCTCCGCATTCGCCGCAGGCCACCTTCACCGGCACCTCGATGATTTCGAGCTCGGCCCCGTCGAATTCCCCGCCGGGAATGAGCGCCTCCCAGGCGAATTGCAGGGACTCGGTGACCACCCCGGCCAAGCGGCCGTTCTTGAGGGTCACCTTCTTGAGCTTCTGGCCGTCATACTTGACCATCTCTTCGCGCAGGATGCCGAGGATGGATTCGACAATCGACATTTCATGCATGGCTGTGAGCACTACACCGAAAAACGGATGTGGGCAAGGCTGTCGGGCCGCCGAGCCGTCCTGGCCGCACGAAAAAATGCCCTTGATCAGCGGGGGATACGCCCCTGTCCGAGGCCGCCCGAAAAAACCCGCCGAAATGTGCCGGTATTGGTTGACTTGCAAGTCAGTTCGGTCTTATGGCTAAAGCCAACTTGTTCTCAGGGCGGGGTGGAAGTCCCCACCGGCGGTGATCCGGCGTATGCCGGTGAGCCCGCGAGCGCCCCTCCGGGTGGAGGGGGTCCAGCAGACCCGGTGCGAATCCGGGGCCGACGGTAACAGTCCGGAATGAAGAGAATGAGGCAGTCCAGCAGCCGTTGCCGGGCGGTTTCCGCCACGGCCGTAGGTTGCCGCGGCGAGCGCTTGCGTTCGTCCGCCTGTCTATGCGCCCTGATTCATTCATACTCTTTATTCAAAGGAGCTCCATGATGGATCAGCCAATCCTCAAACAGTTCGGCGGCCCCATCTCGAGGGTCGAGAAAGCGCTCAAGTCCCTGCGCAAGGGCAACGGAGTGCTGGTTACGGACAACGCGGACCGCGAAAACGAGGGCGACCTTATCTTCGCGGCCAAGACCCTCACCAACGAGCAGATGGCCATGCTCATCCGCGAGTGCAGCGGCATCGTCTGCCTGTGCTTGACCGAAGACAAGATCAAGTCGCTGGGCCTGCCCATGATGGTCGAAAACAACACCAGCGCCTACAACACGGCCTTTACCATCTCCATCGAGGCGGCCCAGGGCGTGACCACCGGCGTGTCCGCCGCGGACCGGGTGACCACCGTGAAGGCGGCCATCGCCCCGGACGCCACGCCCGCCAGCCTGGCCAGCCCCGGCCACGTGTTCCCGCTCTGCGCCAAGCACGGCGGCGTGCTTGAACGCGGCGGCCACACCGAGGCCACCGTGGACCTGAACCGGTTGGCCGGTCTGGAGCCGTGCGGCGTGCTCTGCGAGCTGACCAACCCGGACGGGACCATGGCCAAGCTGCACGAGATCGTGGCCTTCGCCATCAAGCACCAGATGGCCATGTGCACGGTCCAGGACATCATCGCCTACCGCGAGCACATCGGCGACATCAACGCCGAGATGGTCATACCCGAGAACAGTTCGGCCGTGGTCAAGCCCACCCGGACCTTCCCCCGCAGCACCTTCGCCTCGGGCCGGTAGAATAGATCATAGACCGACAACCTTTAGCCTTCTCCTCCTGAAAACACAGGCCCCGCCGTTTCGCCCGGCGGGGCCTTTTCGTTTCCGGGCCGTCACGGCGCGGCGGGCCTGCCCGTGGCCCAGCCCGCGTACAGGGGGACGTGGGTGTCCGTGGAGAGGCGGTGGAGCTGGCCGGGCTTGGCGTTGACGCCGAAGAGGTCCAGGAAGGTGGCGAAGTCGTTGAACCACTGGCGGGTGGGGCTGAAGGAGTGGACCAGCATGATCGCGGCCCGGGCGTGGAAGCGCCGCGCCTCGATGAGCGCCGAGGCCGCGCGGTGCAGCAGTTGGTAGCGCACCGAATCCGGCAGGGTGCCCGGCAGGCCGAGGAGCGCCTGGAGGTGGCCGAGACGCCGCCGTTTGCCGTCCGAGGCGTTCCGCCGCCACTGGCCCAGCGGCTGGCCGAAGGGTTCGGCCGCCTTGCCCTCGACCATGATCGCCACCGGCCCGGACCCGTTCCCGGCCAGGACGAAGAGGTCGTTCTGCGACGGATTGCCGGGGCCCGGCAGGGGGACCTTGTGTTCGGGGATGGCCAGGGTCATCTCCAGATCGGCGAAGTCGGGGTCGCTCTTGAGCAGCGCGGCCACCTCGGGCGGCCAGCCGTCGGCGGACTCCCAGGCATAGGCCAGCTCCTTGGCCGAGTAACCGGCTTTCCATTGTTTGTCGGGGGACGCCAGGAACTCGCGCCAGTCTTCGGGGGAGTGGGTGGGCTTGTAAATCCGATGCATTGTGTGCGCTCCTTGGGGGAAACAGTGGCAGCCTGCATACCATTATAGACGCATGGGCGCGCAGAAACGCACGGAAAAAAACGGCGGGCGGTTAAAAAAGTTGACAGGCCGCCCTTATCGGTAGTGAACTGACTGCCCGAATTTCCGTAACCCGAGAGGTATTGTGATGCGTAGCAAGAAGATGACTGGTGGATTGGAGAAGGCCCCGCACCGTTCGCTGCTGTATGCGAGCGGGTTGTCCAAGGAAGAGATGGACAGGCCGCTGATCGGCGTATGCAACGCCCAGAACGAGATCATCCCCGGTCACGTGCATCTGGATACCATCGCCGAAGCCGTGAAGGCGGGCATCCGCATGGCGGGCGGCACCCCGCTCGAATTTCCGGCCATCGGCGTGTGCGACGGCCTGGCCATGAACCACGAGGGCATGAAGATGTCCCTGCCCAGCCGCGAGATCATCGCCGACTCGGTGGAGATCATGGCCACGGCGCACCCGTTCGACGCCATCGTCTGCATCCCCAACTGCGACAAGATCGTGCCCGGCATGCTCATGGCCATGCTCCGGCTGAACATCCCGGCCGTGCTCGTGTCCGGCGGCCCCATGCTGGCCGGCCACAAGAAGACCTCGGACCTGATCACCGTGTTCGAGGGCGTGGGCAAGGTCCGCGCGGGCAAGATGACCGAGGAGGAGCTGGAGGAATACACGGCGGGCGCCTGCCCCACCTGCGGCTCGTGCGCGGGCATGTTCACGGCCAACTCCATGAACTGCATGGCCGAGTCCATCGGCCTGGCCCTGCCCGGCAACGGCACCATCCCGGCGGTCATGTCCGCCCGCATCCGCCTGGCCAAGAAGGCGGGCATGCAGGTCATGGAAATGCTCGAGCGCGACATCCGGCCGCGCGACATCGTCACCGAGAAGTCCGTGCACAACGCGGTGACCATGGACATGGCCCTGGGCTGTTCGACCAACACCACCCTGCACCTGCCCGCCCTGTTCGCCGAGGCCGGTCTCGATCTTTCGCTTCAGATGTTCAACGAAATCAGCATGAAGACGCCCAACCTGTGCAAGCTGGCCCCGGCCGGTCCGCACTACATGCAGGACCTGGACGAGTCCGGCGGCATCCCCGGCGTCATGAGCGAACTGGTCAAGAAGGACCTGCTCAACCTCGACGTCATGACCGTCACCGGCAAGACGCTGGGCGAGAACCTCAAGGACCTGGACGCCAGGGTGACCAACCACGAGATCGTCCGGCCCATCGACAACCCCTATTCCAACGAGGGCGGCATCGCCATCCTGTACGGCAACATCGCGCCGGAAGGGTGCTGCGTGAAGCAGTCCGCCGTGGCCCCCGAGATGATGCGCAACACCGGCACCGCGCGGGTCTTCAACAGCGAGGAGGAGGGCGTGGAAGCTATCCTGGGCAACGAGATCAAGCCCGGCGACGTGGTCGTGATCCTCTACGAAGGCCCCAAGGGCGGACCTGGCATGCGCGAGATGCTCACCCCGACCTCGGCCATTTCCGGCATGGGGCTGGGCGAGTCCGTGGCGCTGATCACCGACGGCCGGTTCTCCGGCGGCACGCGCGGCGCGGCCATCGGCCACGTCTCGCCCGAAGCCGCGGCGGGCGGCCCGGTGGGGCTGATCCGCGAGGGCGACAGGATCGAGATCGACATCCCGGCCCGCAAGATCAACCTGCTGGTCGACGAAGCCGAGCTCGAGGAGCGCAGGAAGACCCAAAAGCCCGTGGTCAAGGAGATCACGTCGCCGTTCCTGCGGCGCTACGCCAAGCTGGTCACCTCGGCCTCGCGCGGCGCGGTCTACGAGAAGTAATCCGGCGCGTTACGCCAAAGAAGAAGCCGGTTCGGGGTTGCCCGGACCGGCTTTTTTCGTGCTCAGTTCTTCTTGTCGCGCCACGGGAGCCGCTCGTCCAGGGGCGGCTTTACGCCGGGATACCACTGGCTCAGGATGGCGGCCAGGGTCCCGTCGTCGCGCATGGCCCGGAAGGCCCGCTGCCAGGCCTCCACGGTGCCGGGAGCGGTGTCGCGCGACAGGGCCACGTACAGGTCCACCTCCTTGAGCGGGAAGACCGACTCGAAGCTGTCCGGGTCGATCCCGGCCGCGTCGGCCATGGCCGCCACCCCGGTGTCGCTGCCCACGATGAGGTCCAGCCGCCCGTATTCCAGCTTGCGGTAGTTGGTCGCGTCGCTCGCCGCCCGTTGCAGGTTGGTGAACCCCAGTCCGGCGAGATAGCGGTCCCGCGCGTCGCCGAAATAGGTGCCGATGGACCCGACCTTGCGGGCGTCGTCCAGGCTGTGGATGGCGATGCCGGACCCCCTGCGGGCCAGGAAGCACCAGTGCACCCGGAAGATCGGCCCCACCCAGTGGAAGTGCGGGTCGCGCTCCTCGGTCCGGGTGGTGGGGAACAGGACCACGCCGGGCCTCGCCAGGGCGATGTCGTAGGCCCGCGCCCACGGCATGGCCTCGATGGCCGCCTTGCAGTGCGTCCGGTCCATGATCCCGCGCACGATCGCCACCGCCCATCCGTCCAGTCCGCCGTTCCGAGTCTGGACCGCCCGGCCGTTGGGCTCGGCCAGCACCCGGAGGTCGGCCGAAACGGCAGCCCGGACCGGGTCTGGAAGCGCCAAGAGGGAAAAAACGAGGAAAATAGCCGTGAAAAAGCGTGACAACCAGTTCATGGACGCCTGATAGCAGGAAAGCCGGTTTTCCGCATCCGTAAAATACAGTGGCGGGAAATAGCCCTTCCCAAAACGAGAAAGGCCTCCTTGCGGAGGCCTGTGACTTTCTCGGTGCAAAAGAAGGAAGATGCTTTCCTTATAGCACCGATCGTGCCAAAGCCTTGGGTCTTGCACAGATATTTTTTTATTCATTATATTACAACGTATTACGTACACAAATTGGTTGTGTGTTTCAACGCCGCCGGAAGGGCGGGGGGTACAAGAATTTGGACTTTCCCGCCGGAAGGGGGTGGCGGGACAAAATTTTTTAACCTCGACCGGGCCTCATGAAACGTGCGTTTTAATTCTCAGCCTCTATATCGAAATTGACGAATCTTTATAAAAGTTGGTCGGTTATGAGAGATGTTGTGGTGAATATGCCGCAAGTATGCGTATAGAACAGCAAGGACTATAAAAAATGGAGGGAGGCTATGACGCTTTCGAACATAGGAATCGGGCAACGGTTGGTTGCCGTGTTGGCCCTGCTGATGCTCGCCCTGGTCGTCTTTTTCCTTGTCTCGGTATCCTTCGGAACCAAGGGTCTGACCCTTTCCATCGTCAACAAGACCCTGAGCCAGAACACGCGCAGCGTCACCGCCACCCTGGACGGGTGGATCGAGGACCGGATGCGCTTCCTCGGCCTGGCCGCCTCTTCGGATGAGGTCGTCGAGGCCGCCTCGGACGGCGACTGGCAACGGGCCGAGGCCTGGCTGCAAAAGGCCAAGGCCCAGGACCCCATGCTGGAATCCCTGTTCGTGCACGACGCCAAGGGCGTCAGCGTGGTCACCACCAACGAGGGCGGCCGGGGTAAGGACTACAGCTCGCGGCCCTACTATAAGGCCATCATGACCGACGGCAAGGACGAATACATCTCCGAAGTGACCCTGTCCCCGGCCACCAACAAGCCGAGGATCGCCTTCGTCCGCGCCGTCAAGCGCGACGGCAAGACCGTCGGCTACGTGGGCATGTCCGTCCAGGGCGAGGCGTTTTCCAATTATCTCGCCCCGATCAAGGTCGGCGAGGGCGGCTACTGCTACATGTACGACGACAGGGGCAAGATCCTGGCCCACCCGGATTCCTCCCTGATATTCAAGGACCTGAGCGATACGAGCTTCATCCGGGAGGGGCTGCGCGAAAAGAACGGTTTCCTCGAGTACGAATGGAAGGGCGCCATCAAGTACATGGCCTTCGGCCAGGTCAAGCGCACCGGCTGGATCGTGGCTTTGACCGCCGAACGGTCCGACTTCCTGCATGAGGCCACGCAACTCCAATACCGCCTGATCGTCGGGGGCGGCGTGGCTCTGATCGTCATACTCGGCCTGGTCTTCGTCATCATCCGCAACCTCGTGTCCAGGCCGCTCGGCGTCATCGTCGAAAAGTCGGAACAGGTCAGCCGGGGCGATCTGTCCGTGGACTTGTCCGGCCGGTACTCCGGCGAACTGGCCCGCTTGCGCGATTCCTTCGAAGCCATGGTCGCCAGCATCGGCGAGGTGGTCGAGGACATCCAGTCGGGCAGTGAAAACGTGGCCTCCGGGGCCGAGGAGCTGTCCGCCACGGCCGAGGCCCTGGCCCAGGGAGCCACCGCCCAGGCCGGCGGCGTGGAACGCCTGTCCAGCGCCATCGAACAGATCAGCGCCAGCATCGAAACCACCGCATCCAACGCCAAGGCCACGGAATCCCTGGCCGCCCAGGCCGCCAGGGATGCCCGGGAAGGCGGCGAGGCCGTGGCCGAAGCGGTCGAAGCCATGGGCCACATCGCCGAAAAGATCTCCATCGTCGAGGACATCGCCCGCCAGACCAACCTCCTGGCCCTCAACGCCGCCATCGAGGCTGCCCGCGCCGGCGAACACGGCAAGGGCTTCGCCGTCGTCGCCGCCGAGGTGCGCAAGCTCGCCGAACGGTCCGGCATCGCCGCCAACGAAATCAGCGAGCTGTCCGTCTCGAGCATGGACGTGGCCAACCGGGCCGGGAAGATGCTCGAACGGCTCGTCCCGGACATCCAGAAGACCTCGGAACTCATCCAGGAGATCACCGCCTCCACCCAGGAACAGAACTCCGGCGCGACCGACATCAATACCGCCACCATGGAACTCGACCGCGTCATCCAACAGAACGCCGCGGCCTCCGAAGAGACCTCCTCCACCTCCGAGGAACTCTCGGGACAGGCCGTTCAACTGCAGCAGACCGTCAGCTACTTCAAGCTGCGCCGAAGCGCCGGACCGGCCCGGACGCCCAGGCGCCCGGTGGTCACCCGCACCCCGGCCTCGGCCCTGACCGGCGACGGCGGGAGCGACGAAGGCGACTTCGAAAAGTTCTGATTTCGAAAACCTTCCGCATATCAGGCGCGCCCCGACAACGGGGCGCGCCTTTCGCGTGCGCGAGAGGGGGATGCCTCCGGCGGCCGGGGCGCTGCCCCGGACCCCGCCAGGAACCCTTTGAAAAGGGTTCCCTGGACCCTCCCAAACTTTTTGTGTCGCCTGCGGCGAAGGGGAGGCGGGCAGGGGGGACGGTTGCCTACGCCGCCTGGGCGGACGCGTATTAAGGAGTATCGAGAAGTCGGCGTCTTGGACTGAGGGTATAAGAGCCCCGACTTCTCGCGCTCCCACCCTCCGCGAAGCGGCACAAAAAGTTTAGGAAAAGGAGGGGATGGGGGGCCGGGAGAAGGGGAGGAAACAACCCTTTCCAAAGGGTTTTCCCTCCCCTTCCCCCGGCCGCCGGAGGCAAAAAAAAGGAGTGGCTGCGCGCAGCGCGGCCACTCCTTTTCATTATATCAGGCGGCCAATTATTTGAACTTGGCCAGGGCGGCGGCGAAGCCTTGTTTGGAGCGGGGGATGATTTTGTCTTCCACGGAGAAGGACAGGCGGAAGAAGCCGGGGTAGCCGAAGCCGGAGCCGGGCACGGCCAGGACTTTTTCTTCCTGGAGCGCGGCGCAGAACTTGACGTCGTCGCCGCCGGGCGCTTTGGGGAAGAAGTAGAACGCGCCTTTGGGCATGGTATATTCGTAGCCCGCGTAGTCGAGGACTTCGGCCATGGCCTTGCGGCGGCGGTCGTAGACGGAGATGTCCACGCCCGAGCCGAGGGCGCGGGCCATGAGTTTCTGGGCCAGGGCCGGGGCGTTGACGAAGCCGAGGATGCGGTTGGTCAGGGTGATGGCCCCGACCAGGGCGGCCTTGCCTTCCATGGCCGGGTTGACCAGGGCGTAGCCGATGCGTTCGCCGGCCATGGACAGGTTCTTGGAGAAGGACGAGCAGACCACGGTGTACTCGTAGAGGGGCAGCAGGCTGGGCACGTCCACGCCGTCGAAGGCCAGGAACCGGTAGGGTTCGTCGGCCAGGATGTAGATGGGCCGTTCGCGTCCCGCGTTGTGCTTTTCGAGAATGGCGGCCAGTCCTTCCAGGGACGCCTTGTCGTAGACCGCGCCCGACGGGTTGTTGGGCGAGTTGAGCATGACCACGCGGGTCTTGTCGGTGACGGCCTTGTCCATGGCCTCCAGGTCGAGCTGGAAGGTCAGGGGCTTGGCCGGGACGGTGACGAGTTTCGCGCCGTGGTTTTCGCAGTAGAAGGTGTACTCCACGAAGAACGGTGCCGGGCTGATGACCTCGTCGCCGGGTTCGAGCACGGCCCGGAAGAACGAGTTGAGCGCACCCGCCGCGCCGCAGGTGATGACCAGGCAGTCGGCGGTCACCGGCGTGCCCTGTTCCTTGGAGACCTCGGCGGCGAGCTTTTCGCGCACGTCGGGATAACCGAAGTTGGGCATGTAGCCCATGAAGAACGGTTTGTCGGCCTGTTCGGCCAGCTCCAGGAGTCCCTCCTTGATGGCGGGCGGCGGCGGCAGGTCCGGGTTGCCCAGGCTGAAGTCGCAGACCGCGTCCTCGCCGAACTGTTTCTTCAGGGCAATGCCCTCCTCGAACATCTTGCGGATCCAGGAGGACCGCTCCATGTACCCCGCTATCTGGGTGGAAATAAGCTGCATGGGAAAACTCCTTGGAATTCGGGTGAAGCCACGACCCTACGACAACCCCCGGCCACTTGCAATACGCGATGGCCGGCAAGCCACAGGCGGGCCCCGCCGCCGTTGTCCGCAGCCCCCTTGACAATGATTAGCCGCCTAACTAATATGAGGTCATGTTTTACCTGAAGGACTTTCCCGACGAGGCGATGATCGCCCGGTTCCGGGCCGTACTGCCGCACGTCGACGCGAACGGGGTGCAGATATTCGTCCGGCTCCTGGCGCTGGGCAGCGAATGCCTGTTGCAGCTGGACCGGGTGCTCGCCGAGCACGGTCTGAGCCACGGCCGCTGGATCGTGCTCATGCTCCTGCGGCGCAGGGAGGTCTGGCGGGCCCTGCCCTCGGAGCTGGCGCGGGAGCAGGGCATCACCCGGGCGACCATGTCCGGGCTGATCCGGGGGCTGGAAGGCCAGGGGCTGGTCTCCCGGGAGCCGGACGAGCGCGACAAGCGGCAGACCGTCATCGCCCTGACCGAGAAGGGGGCCGCCCTGGTGGAGCGGGCCCTGCCCGAATGCCTTGAACTCATGGAGCGGACGCTTTCGCCCTTGAGCGGCGGTGAAAAAGACGAGTTCAGAAGGCTGATTGAAAAATTGTTTCCCCTCGGCGGCGCTTGATGCGATAAGGGAGGGAGGCTGCGAAGCCTTGCACCACAACAACAGGAAGTCATTACGGTATGCGTAGGATCGTCATAATCATCTTGGCCGTGGTCCTCCTCGGGGGAGGCGGCTACTGGGCGTACAGGATGTTTTGCCCCGAATGCGCGGACACGGGCCCGCTGGTGCTCTACGGCAACGTGGACATCCGCCAGGTCAACCTGGCCTTCAAGGACAGCGAGCGGATCCAAAACGTCCTGGTGGAGGAAGGCGACGTGGTCGAGCAGGGCCAGGAGCTGGCCCGGCTGCAGACCCAGCGGCTGGAGGCCCAGATCAAGGCCGTCCAGGCCGGGGCCGACGCCCAGAAGTACGTGGTCATCCAGCTGGAGAACGGGTCCCGGCCCGAGGAGATCCAACAGGCCCTGGCCGAGGAGCGGCAGGCCCTGGCCGAACAGAATCTGACCAAGCGGACCTTCGATAGGCAGTCGCGGCTGCTCAAGAGCGGGGCCAACGCGCAGCAGGACCTGGACGACGCCCGCGCCCAGTACGACGTGGCCAGGGCCAAATACCAGGTGGCGGTGCAGAACCGCATCCTCATGGAGAAGGGGGCCCGCTGGGAGGAGATCGCCTCGGCCAAGGCCTCCCTGAACAAGCTTGAGGCCGACCTGGACGTGCTCAACGTGCAGCTGGCCGAGAGCAAGCTCTATGCGCCCACCAAGGCCGTGGTCCGCAGCCGCAACCTGGAGCCCGGCGACATGGCCTCTCCCCAGAGCCCGGTCTTCACCCTGGGCGTCATGGACCCCAAGTGGGTCAGGGCCTATGTGCCCGAGGACAAGCTCGGCCTGCTCAAGCCGGGCATGCGCGGCTACGCGACGGCCGACTCCTGGCCCGACAGGCGGTTCGAGGGCTGGGTGGGGTTCATCTCGTCCACCGCCGAGTTCACGCCCCGGTCCGTGGAGACGCCCGAGCTGCGCACCTCCCTGGTCTACGAGGTCCGCCTGAACGTCCATGACCTCGAAAACGTGCTCCGGCTGGGCATGCCGGTCACGGTCCATTTCGAACCCCAGGCCGATTCCGCCGCGCAGCCCGCCGACGGGAACTAGGCGGGGACATGCCGGAAACAAGCGGTTCCCTGCCCCTGGAGATCAAGGGGTTGCGCAAGTCCTTCAAGCGGGGCAAGGGCCGGGTGGAGGCCCTGCGGGGCGTCTCGTTCGCGCTTGAGCACGGCAGCGTCAACGCCCTGCTCGGTCCGGACGGCGCGGGCAAGACCACGCTCATCCGCCTGGCCACCGGGATCATGGCCCCGGACGAGGGCAGCGTGACCGTGCTCGGCATGGACTCCATCGGCCGGGCCCAGGACATCCAGTCGGCCATCGGCTACATGCCCCAGCGGTTCGGCCTGTACGAGGATTTGACCGTGCAGGAAAACCTCGACCTCTACGCGGACCTGCAGGGGGTGGGGCGGCAGGAACGCGGCGAGCGCTACCAGTCCCTGATGGAGATGACCAACCTGGCCCCGTTCACCAAGCGGCTGGCCGGGCGGCTCTCCGGCGGCATGAAGCAGAAGCTCGGCCTGGCCTGCTCCCTGCTCAAGACGCCGCGCTTTCTGCTTCTCGACGAGCCCACCGTGGGCGTGGACCCCCTTTCGCGGCGCGAGCTGTGGTCCATCGTGGACACCCTGGTGCGCAAGGACGACATCACCGTGCTCGTCAGCACCGCCTACCTGGACGAGGCGGCCCGCTGCGACCAGGTTTTCATCCTCCAGGACGGCGAGCTGATCGGGCAGGGCGCACCGGACGCCTTTGTCGAGCGGGCGCGGGGCCGGACCTGGCGGGTCACGCCCGATACCACCCCGCGCGTGGTCCAGAGCCGCCTGTTCGGGAAGCCGGGTATCGCCGACGCCACCCTGGAATCGGGCCGCATCCGCGTGGTCACCCGGGACGAGGTCATGCCGCAGTCCCTGTTCCGCGAGGCCGGGGCCGAGGACCCGCAGGCCGTCGATCCCATCTTCGAGGACGGCTTCATGCTCCTGCTCAACCGGGAGACCCAGGCGGACGCCCCGGCCCTGAAGGTGTCCAGGGTGCGCGGCGGCGACGACGGCGAAGCCCTCAGCGTCAACGGCCTGGAGCGGCGGTTCGGCGACTTCTACGCGGTCAAGGGGCTGACTTTCTCGGTCCGGCGGGGGGAGATCTTCGGCCTGCTCGGGCCCAACGGGGCGGGCAAGTCGACCACCTTCCGCATGCTCTGCGGCCTGCTGCCCGCCACGGGCGGGACCCTGGAGGTGGGCGGGCTGAACCTGCGCCGGGCCGCGGCCAAGGCGCGCAAGAACCTCGGCTACATGGCCCAGAAGTTCTCCCTGTACGGCCAGCTCTCCGTGCGCGAGAACCTGAATTTCTTCAGCAAGGTCTACGGGCTGTCCGGCTCCCATCGCGAGGAGCGGGTGCAATGGGCCCTGAACGAACTGGATCTGGCCGGGCAGGCCGAGACCACGTCCGGGGAGTTGCCCTTCGGCTTCCGCCAGCGGTTGTCCCTGGCCTGCGCCCTGATGCACGAGCCCGACATCCTCTTTCTGGACGAGCCCACCTCCGGCGTGGACCCCCTGGCCCGGCGGCAGTTCTGGGCCCGGATCAACTCCCTGGCCGAGCAGGGCGTGACCGTGGTGGTCACCACCCACTTCATGGAGGAGGCCGAGTACTGCGACCGCATGCTGATCATGATGGCCGGGGAGCTGCTGGCCCAGGGCACCCCGGACGAGATCCGCAGGCACGCCGGGACCGACGGCGACGCGACCATCGAGAAGGCGTTCATCGCGCTCGTGGAAGAGCAGCGGGCGCGGCAGAAGGGGGCATGACCATGAGCGGCCGAATCAACTACACCCGCCTGCGCGCCCTGCTCGCCAAGGAGTGGCTGCAGATCGTCCGGGACCCGTCGAGCATCGCCCTGGCCTTCGTCATTCCCATCGTCATGCTCCTGCTCTTCGGCTACGGCATCAGCCTGGACCCCAAGCAGCTGCCCGTGGCCTTCGTCATGGACAAGCCCGACCCCACGGCCTCGTCCCTGCTGGCCCGCTTCCGCCATTCCGAGTATTTCGGCATGGTGCCCACGACCTCCTGGGAGGAGGCGCGGCAGATGCTGCTCGACAGGGAGGTGGACGCGGTCATCCGGTTGCAGTCGGATTTCACCCGCCGCCTGATGACCGGCGGCCAGGCCCCGGTGCAGCTGATCGTCAACGGGGTGGACTCCAACCGGGCCCTGCAGGTCCTCGGCTACGTGACCATGACCTGGAACCGCTGGCTGGCCGGGGTCTCGGAGACCCTGCCCGGGGCGAAGAACCTGACGCGGGTCGGCCTGGTGGACCTGAAGCAGCGCATCTGGTTCAACGAGGCCATCCGCAGCGAGAATTTCCTGGTGCCCGGCCTCATGGCCATCATCATGACCCTGATCGGCACGCTGCTGACCGCCATGGTCATGGCCAGGGAGTGGGAGCGGGGGACCATGGAGGCGTTGCTGGTCACCCCGGTCAGGCGGCTGGAGATCGTCCTGGGCAAACTGATCCCCTATTTCATTCTCGGCATGGGCGGCCTGGTCCTGTGCATCGTCATGGCCGTGTTCCTGTTCAACGTCCCGTTTCGGGGCTCCCTGGTCCTGCTCCTGCTGCTGGGAGGCGTGTTCATGACCGGGACCCTGGGGCTCGGCCTGTTCATCTCGTCCACGGCCAAGAACCAGTTCGTGGCCGGGCAGATCGCCCTGCTGGCCGCCTTCCTGCCGTCGTTCTTCCTGTCCGGGTTCATCTTCGAGCTGAGCAGCACGCCGATCTTCATCCAGGTGCTGTCCTACATCGTCCCGGCCAAGTATTTCGTGAACATCGTCCAGACGCTGTTCCTGGCGGGCAACGTCGCCTCGGTCCTGCTGCCCAACCTCGCGGGACTGGTCGTCCTGGCCCTGGTCTTCATGACCCTGGCCTTCCGCAAGACACGCAAGAGCCTGGAGTGAGCCCCATGGAGAGCGTCCGCCGCATCCTCGCCCTGATCGTCAAGGAGTTCCTGGCCCTGCTCAAGGACCCCAAGAGCCGCATCGTGGTCATCGGCCCGCCGATCATCCAGCTGATCCTGTTCGGCTACGCGGCCACCTTCGACCTGACCGACATCCCCTACGCCTTCGAGGACCTCAGCCGGTCCGCCGAGTCCCGGGAGTTCTTGTCCGGGGTGTCCGGGTCCCCGTACTTCCACCTGGTGGGCGAAATCCGGGGCGAGTCCGTCATCCGGGACATGATCGACAGCCGCAAGGTGCGTTTCGTCCTGCGCATCGGGCAGAACTTCGCCAAGGACCTGAAAGCGGGCCGCAGCGCGCCGGTGCAGGCCCTGCTCGACGGGCGCAACTCCAACACCGCCGGGATCATCGGCAACTACCTGAGCAACGTGGTCGGCCAGTACAACACCATGCGCCTGTCCAGGGCGGGCCGGGCCAGCCCGTCCATCCTGGTCTCGCGCATCTACTACAACGAGAACGCCATCAGCCGGAACTTCTTCGTGCCCGGCATCGTCGGGGTCATCGCCATGGTGGTGACCCTGCTGGTGACCGCCCTGTCCGTGGCCCGCGAGCGCGAGCACGGGACCTTCGACCAGGTGCTGGTCACGCCGCTGTCGCCCATCGGCATCCTCATCGGCAAGGCCGCGCCGGGGTTGATCATCGGCCTGTTCGAGGCCTCGCTGATCATGCTGGTCGCGGTCTACTGGTTCGAGGTGCCGCTGCGGGGCAACGTCGGGATGCTCTACCTCGGGCTGTTCTTCTTCATCTTCGCGGCCGTGGGCGTGGGGCTGATGATCTCGTCGCTCTCCGTGACCATGCAGCAGGCCCTGCTCGGCTCCTTCCTGTTCCTGATGCCGTCCGTGCTCCTGTCCGGGTTCGCCACGCCCATCGAGAACATGAGCCGGGTGGTCCAGTGGATCACCCTGGTCAACCCCCTGCGCTACGTCCTGGTCCTGATCCGGGGCGTGTTCATCGAGAACTCCCCGACCTACGTGCTGCTCATGCAGATATGGCCCCTGGCCCTGATCGGGCTGGCCTGCATGGCCCTGGCCGTGGTCATGTTCCGCAACCGCATCTATTGACCGTCCGCGCGGCTCGTCGATAACGCAACGACAAGGCCCCGGCTCCATGTGGAGCCGGGGCCTCGATGTGTCCGTGCCGGGTGCGGTTTAGCGCGTGACCCCGCCTTCCCAGACGTAGCAGAAGCCCGCCCGGGGGGGCAGGATGAAGCTCGCGTCCACGCCGAGCAGGCTCGGCTTGAACGGCTCGGCGGCGTCCAGGGTGTTGTACGGGTTGTCGTCGGGGTAGAGGTCGCGGCGGTAGGTGACCACCTTGCAGTTCGGGTCCAGGCGGGCCATGGAGCGGGCCTTGGCGAAGGCGTCCTGGATATAGCCGATCTGGTCGATGAGGCCGATGGACAGGGCCTGACTCGCGGTGAACACCCGCGCCGTCTTGACCGTTTCGAGGTTGGCCGGGGTCAGGTGGCGGCGAGCCTGGACCAGGGAGTAGAAGCGCGCGGCCATGTCGTCTATGATGCCTTGGAACAAGGCTTTTTCCTCTTCAGTGGTGGGCCTGAAGGGCGAGCCCATATCCTTGTCGCGGCCGGACTTGGAGACCTCGACGCCCACGCCGACCTTGTCCATGAGGCCGCTTAACTTGGGCCGCATGAAGACCACGCCCACGGACCCGGTGATGGTCGTCGGGTGGGCCACGATCCAGTCGGCGGGCAGGGCCGCGTAGTAGCCGCCCGAGGCGGCCACGTCGAACATGGACACGACCACGGGCTTGCCGGTGCGTTTCTTGAAGTCGGTCAGCTCATGGTAGAGCACGTCCGAGGCGGTGGTGGTCCCGCCGGGCGAGTCGATGGCCACGACCACGGCCCCGACGTCCTTGTCGGCCTCGGCCAGCTTGAGGTCGTTGACCATCTCCTGCACGGCGCTCGGCTGGGAGCGGAGCATGCCCTGGGCCGGTTCGGTGGACAGGAAGCCGTGCAGGTGGATGAGCGCAATCTTGCCCGCGCCCTCGCCGTCGACCACGTATTCCTTGAGCGGTTCGGTGGCCTGGGAGGCGAATATCTTGATTTTGGGGGCGCAGCCCGGCAGCAGCAGGAACAGGGCGAGCAGCAGGGCGGATATGGACGGGAGTCGGTTCGGCATGAAATCCTCCGGGATGTCGGTTTATGGGAGCATCCTACCGGGGCCGGGGATTCTTGCCAAGTGGAGATCGGTTTTGCCACCCATCTCTCTATTTCCATTGAGAAATATGACGTGGGGCGGGCCTTTCCGGCGACTCGCCGCGCGGGGCTACATGACCAGGGCGAAGCCCAGCCCGGCGGCCAGCTCGCCGAGGATCACGGCGCAGCCCAGGAAGTCGCCGTTGGCCCCGCCCACCTTTTCCGCCAGCCGGAACAGGCCGAGCAGGACCAGGGTGGCGATGACCGTGGAGGTCAGGGTGGCGGGCAGTCCGGCCATGATCCAGCCGGCCGCGAAGGTCAACAGGGTGGCCGCCAGCGCCACGCCCAGGGTGGCCCCGTCGATGTACAGCTTGCCCAGGCCGGGGCGGACCAGATGGCGCACGTGGTAGCCGAGCCAGACCGCGGCCGCCCGGCCCAGGACGAACGCCCAGGCTGCGGCCCAGTACTCGCCCCGGGCGAGCATGGCGTGGAACAGGATGACCTGTCCGGTCAGGGCCATGACCAGCCCCATGGCCCCGAAGGCGCCGGTGCGGCTGTCCTTGACCACCACCCAGAACCGCTCGGGGTCGGTGTGCGTGGTCACCGCGTCGCACACGTCGGCCAGGCCGTCCATGTGCAGGCCGCGCGTCAGGTAGATGGAGGCCGCGACCATGAGCCACGCCTGGACCCACGGGGAGGCGGCGAACAGGCCGAGCCAAAGCGGCAGGACGATGAGCAGGCCGAGGACCAGCCCGACCAGGGGCATCCAGCGCATGCACCGGTTCATGGCCGATTCCGGGATGACCCGCGCCGGTGCCAGCCGGGTCAGGAAGCCGAGGGTATCGAAAAAGTCGCGCATCGGATTACGCCTCCCAGGACATTTCCACGGCGTCGCCCATGGACAGTCCGAATCGTTTCGCGGCGGACCGCTGGTTTACGGCCAGTTCCAGGAACCCCTGGCTGCCTTCGAGCAGGCCGGGTTCGCCCTCGGGCATGTCCGCGTACTTGGCCGCGTAGGCCAGGGGGCCGCCCGACGGGGATTCCATGCGCAGCCCCCTGGGCGCGCCCAGGCAGCCCGCCTCCAGGTTGAGCACGCAGTTGCCGAAGCGGTCGATGTGGACCACGTGGCCGAGGACCCTGTGGTCACCGATCTCCGGGCGCGACCAGGTCTGCGTGACCAGGTCCGCCGGGTCCAGCTCCCTGCCGAATCCCTCCAGCCCGCCACCCAGGGCGAGCCAGGCGGCCAGCGGGGCGAACACGTCCCGGGCGTGGAAGGTGTGGGAGACCTTCTTGGGCGCGTCCATGGCCCTGGACAGGTCGTAGGCGCGCACCTCGGACCAGGCGCGGTTCAGGGCCAGGGTGAGCAGCCCGTTGTCCGGGGCCACCAGCCGCCGGTTGCCGATCTCCAGGCAGACGATGCGCCGATCCGTGCCCACGCCGGGGTCGACCACGGACAGGATGACCGCGTCGTTCGGGAAATGTTCGTAGCTGGCGGCCAGGAAGAACCCGGCCTGGGCCACGTTGAACGGAGCCACGTGGTGGGAGATGTCCACCACCGGGCATTTGGGGGCCTTGCGCGCCAGGACCGCCTTGACCTGGCCCACGTAGGGGTCGGTCAGGCCGAAGTCCGTGATCAGCCCGATGGTACGGGGCGGGGGCGTCTTCTTTCTGGCGGAGAGGATCATCTAGTAGACCTTCCTCGACGAGAACCCCTGGCCCTGGACGTGGAAGCCCGAGCCCATGATGAAGAACGCGTCCGGGTCGATGTTGTAGACCACCTCCTCCAGCTCCTTGAGCTGCATGGACGAGATCATGGTCATGACCACTTTGCGCGGTTCGCCGGTGTACCCGCCCGTGCCCTCCAGGATGGTCACGCCCCGGTCCAGGTCGGTCAGGATGGCCGCGTTGATGGCGGCGTGGTGGTCCGAGACGATCATGACCATCTTGCGCTCGGAGAACATGCCGAGCACGTACTCGATGCCGAAGGCGATGACGAAGGTCATGGCGATGGAGTAGAAGACGATGTTCATGTCCAGGTAGACGAACCCGGCCACGAAGCCGAGCATGTTGAACCAGAACTCGAAGGCGCCCATGGACATGTTGAACTTTTCCTTGCAGATCACGGCCAGGATGTCGGACCCGCCGGTGGAGCCGAGCGAGCGCAGGGCGATGCCCACGCCCGCGCCCATGATCCCGCCGCCGGTGATGACCGCCAGCCAGATGTCCTTCATGTGCAGGGCGTAGGGGATGGCGTCGATGAACACGGACGAGGCGACCATGCCGTACAGGGAATAGAAGAAGAATCGTTTGCTGACGAAGACCCAGCCGAGGACGAACACGGGCAGGTTCAGGGCGAAGTACCACTGGCCCGTGGTCAGCCCGCCGAAGGCGTAGTAGCACAGCAGCGAGATGCCGGATATGCCGCCCGTGAGCAGGCCGTGGGGCACGGCGATGGCCTTGACCGAGAAGGCGATGAGAAAGGAGCCCAGGGTGAGCATGGCGAGGTTCCACGGCACCCCGAAGGTCATGCCGCGCAGTGTGTCCTTGAACGTGTTGGTCATAGTCGATCTCCGCCACATGTTCTAGCGGTTTTCGGCCGGGCTGCAAACCAAAATCCTTCCGGCCCGCGCCCTTGCGCGGCGGCGCGATTACCGGTAAACGGATTGGGGCTTTTGCCCAACAACACCAGTCGAGGGAAGTGCTCCACATGACGCTCAAGGATTTGATTTCGGAAGAGGACCTGGCCGCTTTGCAGCGGGAACTGCACGACCGTTTCGGACTGAACGCGGACATCACGGACGGCGAGGGCCACCGGCTGCTCGGCAACACCTGGGGCAACGACCTGTGCCGGGCCATCCGCAACGACGAGAAGGGGTTCGGGGCCATCTGCGCCACGGCCGGGCAGATGTTCACCCGGCTGATGCAGAAGGGTGAGCCGTTCGTCGAGTACTGCGACGCGGGCATGGTCCGGGTCAGCGTGCCCGTGGTGGTCAAGGGCGAGGTCGTGGGCGCCGTGGGCGGCTGCGGGCTGGTGCCTGCCGACGAGGAGGTGGACGCGTTCACCATCGGCATGATGAGCAGCCTGGACGAGGCGGCCATCGCCGAGCGGGTCAAGACCGTGCACGCGGCCGACGAGGCCCGGCTGGCCGAGATCCAGGCCTTCATCACGAAACGGCTGGAGGCGCTGCTGACCTAGCCGGTTCGGGCGTTTTTTCCAAGCCGCCTCAAGGTGGCTTTACCTTATTCGCCGGACGCGACCGGGGCGGGCGGAGCCCGAAAGATATAATTGCTCAGCAAGACGGGCCGTGGCTAAGGGGAGATGATGCGGCGGTAAAGCGCGAGGGGGTGATGGGGTGAAGGAGAATGTGCGGGTGTTCCCTGGCGTGGCCGCGGTCCTCGGGGCCGTTCTCGCGTGCCTGTTCGTCCTGTGCCTTGCCAGCCCGATCTGGGCCGCGCCCGCCTGGGCCGGTCCGCAGGCCCTGCTTATCAGCTCCTACCATCCCGGTTTTCCGACCTTTTTCCGTCAGATAGAGGGCATTGAATCGGTCTTCGATCCGGCGGGCGTGGGCCTGGACGTGGAGTACATGGACTCCAAGCGGTTCGGTTCGCCCGAAAACACCCGCGCCTTCCGCGCCATGCTCGCCGACAAGCTGGCCCGCCTGCCCCGCTACGACATCATCCTGACCGCCGACGACAACGCGCTGCGCTTCGCCGTGGCCAACCGGAAGGACCTGTTCCCGGACGTCCCGGTGGTTTTCTTCGGGGTCAACGATCAGGTTCTGGCCCATGCCCAGGGGCACGACGACAATTTTACCGGGGTCATCGAGGCGGTCTCCATGGAGGGGACCCTGCGGGTCATCTTCCGGCTGCAACCGAAGGTGCGGACCGTCTACGCCGTGGTGGACGGGACCCCGAGCGGCGGGGCGGACCTGCTGACCTATCTGTCCAAGCGGCCCCTGTTTCCGGACCGCAAACTGGCCGTCCTGTCCCTGACCGACCTGACCTGGGCCGAGCTGGCCGGACGGACCCGCGCCCTGGGCCCGGAGGACGCCCTCCTCCTGCTCTCCGCCTACCGCGACGCGGCGGGCGAGCCCGTGCCCTTCGAGGAAGGGCTCAAGCGCATCCTGGGCAATACGGCGGTCCCGGTCTACGACCTGTGGGAACACGGCCTGGGGCTGGGTGCCATCGGCGGCAAGATCGTATCCCATTTCGACCAGGGCCGCCGGGCCGCGAGCATGGCCCTGGACATCCTGGGCGGAACGCCGGTCCGGGACATCCCGGTGGTCGAGGGCACCGAGGCCAACCGCTATGTCTTCGACTACCGCGTGCTCAAGCGGTTCCACATTGACCCGGACGACCTGCCCGAGGACAGCCGGATCCTGAACCAGCCGGGCTCCCTGTGGAGGGCGCACAGACTGGGGCTCCCCCTGGGAATGGGCACGCTGGTCGTCCTGGCCGTCCTGGTCTTTCTGCTCCTGGCCTACGTATCGCGCCTGCGCCGGGCCCGGATCGGGCTGCGGGAGAGTGAGGAGCGGCTGCAGACGTCCCTGGAGGCCACCAGCGACGGACTGTGGGACTGGTCCTTGGAGAACGACAATGTCTATTTCAGCCCCGGCTACTACACCATGCTCGGCTATGAACCGGGGGCCTTCCCGCCCGCCTACGAATCCTGGCTCGAACTGCTCCATCCCGACGACCGGGACAGGGCCGCGGACGTGGTCACCACCCACGTTCAGTCCGGCGAGGAGTTCCGCATCGAGTTCCGGCTGCGCAACAGCGAAGGGGGCTGGACCTGGGTGATGGCCCGGGGCAAGGCCATCGAGTGGACCCGCGACGGGCGCGCCCTGCGCGTGGTCGGCACGCATACGGACATCAACGACCGCAAGCTGTTCGAGGAGCGGCTGGTCAAGGCCAAGGAGGCGGCCGAGACAGCCAACCGGGTCAAGGACGAATTCATCGCCAACATCAGCCACGAGGTGCGCACCCCGCTCAACGGGGTCATGGGCATGCTCCAGCTCATGCAGACCTCGGGCCTGAACGACGAGCAGCGGGACTACGTGGACACCGCCCTGCACTCCTCGCGCAACCTCCTGCGCGTGCTCAACGACCTGCTCGATTTCAGCAAGATACAGGCAGGCAAGCTGGACATCCGCGAGGCCCCCTTCGACCTGGCCGGGCTGGTGGAGGAGAGCCTCGACTTCTTCAAGCTCCAGGCGGGCGACAAGGCCCTGGAGCTCAGGGCGGACATCGACCCCTCGGCCCGGAAACACTACCTGGGGGACGCCGGGCGCATCCGCCAGATCTTCTTCAACCTGGTGGGCAACGCGGTCAAGTTCACGGACCGTGGGGCCATCACCGTGGAGGCCTGCGAGCTGTGGCATCCCGAGCCCGGCCGCAAGCGGCTGCTCTTCACCGTGCGCGACACCGGCATCGGCATAGCCGAGATGGACCTCTCGCGCATCTTCGCCCCGTTCGCCCAGGTGGACGGCTCCCTGACCCGGACCTACCAGGGCACGGGCCTGGGCCTGCCCATCGTGCGCAAGCTGGTGGACCTCATGGGCGGCAACTGCGAGGTGGAGAGCGAGCCGGGCAAGGGCACGTCCATCCGCTTCTTCCTGGTGGTGGGCGAGCACGCCGGAGCCGCCGTCGAGGCCGACGCCGCCCCCGGCGCCGCCGAGAGCCGCTCCCTGCGGCTGCTCCTGGTGGAGGACGAGCGCGTCAACCGGGTCATGGCCCGCCGCCTCCTGGAGCGCATGGGCCATACCGTGGTCGAGGCCGAAAACGGCCAGGAGTGCCTGACCCTGCTGCGCGGCCAATCCTTCGACGCCGTGCTCATGGACGTCCAGATGCCGCTGTTGAACGGCCTGGACGCCACCCACGCCATCCGCATCGCCCGGGAATTCTCCCATGTGGCGACCATCCCCATCATCGGCCTCTCGGCCCACGCCGCCCGCCAGGACCGCAACCGCGCCCTTGAAGCGGGCATGGACGAGTACCTGATCAAGCCGTTCGAGCAGCGCGACCTCGAAGCGGCCCTGCGCAAGGTGACGGGCGGCCTGCGATAGCAGGCTGTCTGTACCGTATCCGCCCGCATTCCCTTGTTCGGGATTGTTCCCCGTTTTCCATCGTCACAAAAGGTGGATGCCGCCGTTTTGCCGGACGCCGTATGGAGTCGTTGTCGGCAATGATTGCGGCCGTTGTTTGACCGATTCCATTTTTCGTGTATTATTATGGCAGTGCGGTGTGGATTGAACAATGCGTATGAATGGAAAACATGAAGGAGTTATTATTCATGTCGACTCGCGATGAATACATCCAAAAGATGAAGGCCAAGCTGGACGAGCTCAATGCCGAGATATCCCGGCTGGAGGCCAAGGGCCGTGGGGCGAAGGCCGACCTGCGGCTCCGGTACGAGGACGAGGTCCGGAAGCTGGAGACGCGGCGGGAAGAGGCCGAGGCCCGGCTCGCCGAGTTCCGGCAGGCGGGCGAAAGCGCGTGGCAGGACCTCAAAATCGGCATCCAGGGCGCCTGGGACATTTTGGAAGAGTCCATCCAGTCCGCCAAGGAACGATTCTAGCCATCCCCGGCGGGCGAGCGCCGGTTTTTCGGATATTCAAGGAGGCTCCATGCTCTCTATGACATTGACCTTTCTGATCATCGCTTTGATTGCGGGCGTTCTGGGCTTCGGCGGCATCTCGGCCGCCGCGGCGGGCATCGCCAAGATCCTGTTCTTCATCTTCCTGGTCGCGTTCGTGGTCTCATTGATCATGGGACGCCGCAGGCCCCGCTAAAGCAAAACTCCAACACAAAAAAGGAGACATCAATGGCAATATTCAAGAAATTCATCTACGTGGCCCTGCTGCTGGGTTTTGTCACGGTCGCCTTCGGCTGCCAGAACGAAGGCCCGGCCGAGAAGGCGGGCAAGCAGATCGACCAGACCATGGAAAAGGCGGGCGACGCTCTGGAGAACGCCGGCGACAAAATCGAGGATGCCGGGGACAAGGTCGAGGACGCCGTGGACAAGTAGCGCTCCGGCCCCGACATCCCGCATAGACGATAAGCGGCTGCGGCGGGGCGCCGAAATCGGCGCCCCGTCCGGCCTACCTCGACAACCCGGCCGGCAACCACAAGGAGGCCGAACATGGAACTGAACGTGGCCCTGCAACCGATCCTCGCCCTGATAGCGGGCATCCTGATCCTGGTAATGCCCAAGCTCCTCAACTACATCGTGGCCGTCTACCTGATCATATTCGGCGTGCTCGGATTGATGCACTAGGACAGCCCCATATCAATCGAAAGGGCCCCCTTCCACGGAAGGGGGCCCTTTTTTGTTATGAGGGGAAGGCCTCTTATGTCGAAGGGAGCAAGCGGCGCTTTCGCACGCGGCTTGTCTGGTGACGCCTACCCCCACCGGCACTCCGGCTGTTCTCTTCCAATCGGGCTGAACACGAACTGCCAGAGTTGGATGTCCCTGGCCCGGAAGGCTCCGGCGCAGGATTGTAAGTAATACTCCCACATGCGTTTGAAGCGGTCGCCGTATTTGTCGCGCAGGCTCGGCCAGGCGTGGCGGAAGTTGCGCAGCCAGCTCATCAGGGTGCGGTCGTAGTAGGGGCCGAAGTTGTGCAGGTCTTCCAGGACGAAGTGCTTTTCCGCGGCCTTGGAGACCTCGGCGATGGACGGGAGGCAGCCGTTGGGGAAGATGTAGGTGGCGATCCACGGGTCCAGGCCCGGGCCCGAGGTGTTGCTGCCGATGGTGTGCAGCAGGAACAGGCCGTCCGGCTTGAGGCAGCGGTCCACGGTGCGCATGAAGGCCGGGTAGTTCTTGGGGCCCACGTGCTCGAACATGCCGACCGAGACTATTTTATCGAAGGGCTCGTCCAGGAGCCGGTAGTCCGTTTCGCGGATTTCCACCGGAAGGCCCGCGCAGAACTCGCGTGCAAAGGCGATCTGCTGTTTGGAGATGTTCACGCCCACCACGGAGCAGCCGCGCTCCTCGGCCATGAATCGGGCCAGCCCGCCCCAGCCGCAGCCGATGTCCAGGACCCGGTCGCCGGGCGAAAGCTCCAGCTTGTCGCAGATGAGCCGCATCTTGGCCTCCTGCGCCCGCTCCAGATCGCGGGAGACCTCCTCGTCGCTCTGGGTTTCGGGGCAGCCGTTCATGCCCTTGTAGTAGGCGCAGCTGTATTGCAGGTGGGGGTCCAGGAACCCCTGGAACAGGTCGTTGCCCAGGTCGTAGTGGCGCTCGGCCACCTGTTTGGCGCGCGACAGGTTTTGCAGGTTGCAGACCAGGGAGGGCAGCGCCTTGGCGATGAGCCGCCAGGAGTCGCGCACCCGGTTCTCCGTGCCGGTCCTGAGCACCCGGCAGATGAACTCGTCCACGCGCTCGCAGTTCCACCAGCCGCGCATGTATCCCTCGCCCAGGCCCAGGTTCTTCCTGAGCAGGATGTCGTGGAAAAGGCGTTCGTCCTGGACCCGGATATCCCACGGGTCGCTTCCGTTCACGGCCACGCCGGCCTCGGCCAGCAGGTCGGACAATATCGCTCTGCTTGCAGACATCTCGAAGACTCCTTGCACAGGGTGCCCGGCTCCATCCCTCCCGCGCTCCGGGCACGTTTTTCGCGTTTATGGCCTACGTAACACTATGCCAGGCCTGGAACAAGAGGGGGAGGGCGGAAAAAATGACTACTCTCCAATGTGTCTGAAAAAACATGATACTTCCGGTTTTATTCAGGCCGATCCGGGCCGGTCCGGGCGGGCAAAGCCGGGCGAATCACCCGCGCCGCTTGCCGTCCGGCCTCCTTGGGCCATATATATTGGACAGCCGGGGGCAAATGCCTTACAAGACCATTCCGGCGCCCGGTAGACGGGGTCTTGTCCCCTGCCCGGCGGAAAATTCCCATTACGAATGGAAATCATGAGTAAGATCGATAAAATACGCAATTTCAGCATCATCGCCCACATCGACCACGGCAAGTCGACGCTGGCCGACCGCATTCTCGAGATCACCGGCATGGTCGGCGACCGCGAGAAAAAGGACCAGTACCTGGACAAGATGGAGCTGGAGCGAGAGCGCGGCATCACCATCAAGGCGCAGACCGTGCGCATCCCGTACACCGACCGCGACGGGACCAAATACATCCTCAACCTCATCGACACGCCGGGCCACGTGGACTTCTCCTACGAGGTCTCGCGGTCCCTGGCCGCCTGCGAGGGCGCGCTCCTGGTGGTGGACTCCACCCAGGGCGTGGAGGCCCAGACCCTGGCCAACGTGTACCTGGCCCTGGACAACGACCTCGAGGTCATCCCGGTGCTGAACAAGATCGACCTGCCCAGCGCCGACCCCGAGCGCATCGGCAAGGAGATCGAGGAGGTCATCGGCCTGGACTGCTCCAATCCGATCATGGTCTCGGCCAAGACCGGCCTGAACGTCCAGGAGGTTCTGGACGCGGTCGTCCACCTGCTGCCGCCGCCCAAGGGCGACCCGGACGCGCCCCTCAAGGCGCTCATCTTCGACTCCTGGTACGACTCCTACCAGGGCGTGGTGGTCCTCTTCCGGATCATCGACGGCACGCTGAAGAAGGGCAACCGGATCAGGATATTCTCGAGCGGCAAGTCCTTCGAGGTCACCCGGCTGGGCGCGTTCATGCCCGAGGCCAAGGACATCAAGGATATGGGGCCCGGCGAGGTCGGCTTTCTGTGCGCCTCCATGAAGGAGCTCGGCGACGCGCCCGTGGGCGACACCATCACCCTGGCCGACAACCCGGTGGACAAGCCGTATCCCGGCTTCAAGCCGGTCAAGCCCATGGTCTTCTCCGGCCTGTACCCGGTGGAGCCCGCCGAATACGAGACCCTCAAGCAGGCGCTCGAAAAGCTCCAGCTCAACGACGCGGCCTTCACCTACGAGCCCGAGACCTCCCAGGCCCTCGGCTTCGGGTTCCGCTGCGGCTTCCTGGGGCTTCTGCATATCGAGATCATCCAGGAGCGGCTCGAACGCGAGTTCGAGGCCCGGCTGATCACCACGGCCCCGTCGGTCATCTACAAGGTCACCACCGTGACCGGCGAGGACCTGGTCATCGACAACCCGTCCAAGCTGCCGGACCCGACCCGCATCAAGGCCATCCGCGAGCCCTACGTGCGCCTGGAGGTGCACGTGCCCAACGAGTTCGTGGGCGCGGTCCTGGCCCTGTGCGAGGAAAAACGGGGCATCCAGAAGAACATCGCCTACATCACCTCCACGCGCGTGGTCATCACCTACGAGATCCCGTTCGCCGAGGTCATGTACGACTTCTTCGACAAGCTGAAATCCTCCACCAAGGGGTACGCCTCCCTCGACTACGAGGTCATCGACTACCGCGAGGCGGACCTGGTCCGGCTGGACATCCTGATCAACGGCGACCCCGTGGACGCCTTCTCCTGCATCGTGCACCGTGAGAACTCCGCCCGCATCGGCCGCTCGCTCGCGCTCAAACTCAAGCGCAGCATACCGCGCCAGATGTTCGAGGTGGTCATTCAGGCCGCCATCGGCAACAAGATCGTTGCCAAGGAACGCAATGCTCCCTTCCGCAAGGACGTCACCGCCAAGTGTTACGGCGGCGACATCACCCGGAAGCGCAAGTTGTTGGAAAAGCAGAAGGAGGGAAAGAAGCGCATGCGCCGCATGGGCAACGTGGAAATCCCCCAGGAAGCGTTCCTGTCCGTACTGAAAGCCGACGAGGATTAGTCGGCCCTCCCAACAAGGAATCCCATGACTCAAAGCTCTCTCAAATCATTTCGTGATACCCTCGAGGCCATCGTGGTGGCCCTGCTCCTGGCCTTCGTCATCCGCGCCTTCATCGTTCAGGCCTTCAAGATCCCGTCCGGGTCCATGCTCGAGACGCTTCAGATCGGCGATCACCTGCTGGTCTCCAAGTTCGCCTACGACGTGCGCCTGCCGTCCGACATCTGGCTCGACACCACGGACGGCAAGGTGCTGATGAAGACCGGCGACCCCAAGCGCGGCGACATCGTCGTCTTCCTGTTCCCGGAGGACGAGACCAAGGACTTCATCAAGCGCGTCATCGGCCTGCCGGGCGAGACCCTGGAGGTGCGCAACAAGGTGGTCTACATCAACGGCCAGGCCCTGGACGAGCCGTACGTGCTGCACACCAAGGCCGACACCCTGCCCGTGCGCGACAACTTCGGCCCGGTGGTCGTCCCGCAGGGCGAGTACTTCGTCATGGGCGACAACCGCGAGGGCTCCTACGACTCCCGCTGGTGGGGCCCGGTCAAGCGCTCCAAGATCGTGGGCAAGGCCCTGGTCATCTACTGGTCCTGGGGCTCCCTGACCGACATCCGCTTCAACCGCATCGGCACCCTGCTGAACTAGGGGCCTGCGAAATACGGAATGAAAAAGCCGCTCTTCGGAGCGGCTTTTTTGTGCAAGATACAGCCGGTGCTTGCTTTTTTCGGTTCCGGTGCTATCCGGGGGGCGATCGGGGTGACCGAAGGGCGGGATGGTTCCGTCCGCGGCCCCTGCCGTCTTGGAGGACGCATGGCCAACCACATACTCAAGCCCCTTGTCGACAACCTGCTGACCGTGGCGATCGCCCTGGTGCTCGCCCTGTTCATCCGCACCTTCCTGGTGCAGACGTTCTGGATTCCGTCCGGGTCCATGCTCGATACCCTGTGGGTGGACGACCACCTGCTGGTCTCCAAGTGCGCCTACGACGTGCGCCTGCCGTCCGACATCCGGCTCGACACCACGGACGGCAAGGTGCTGATGAAGACCGGCGACCCCGAGCGCGGCGACATCGTCGTCTTCAAGTTCCCGGAGGACGAGACCAAGGACTTCATCAAGCGCGTCATCGGCCTGCCGGGCGAGACCCTGGAGGTGCGCGATAAAGTGGTCTACATCAACGGCCGCCCGCTGGAGGAGCCGTACGCGCGGCACACCAAGTCCGACACCCTGCCCGTGCGCGACAACTTCGGCCCGGTGGTCATCCCGCCGGACCGGTACTTCGTCATGGGCGACAACCGCGAGGGCTCCTACGACTCCCGCTGGTGGGGCCCGGTGAAACGCTCCAAGATCGTGGGCAAGGCCCTGCTCATCTACTGGTCCTGGGGTTCGCTCACCGACATCAGGTTCGACCGTATCGGCACGTTGCTGAACTAGGGGCCGGTCGTTTCCCGGAATGAAAAAGCCGCTCTTCGGAGCGGCTTTTTTCGTTTGCGTTTTTTCAGCCCAATTGTGAATTCCAAAGCTAATTGCGACTGAACATCGATGACTGCGTCTGGAGTAAACGATCCATCAACCGGGCCGCACCCTCCGTTGGTTCCGCGCCTTCAACGCGCAGAACCACATGCACATTACCCGACTTCTCGCCACCGCCGCCATCGATGTCCGCAGACACGGTCTGAGGAGGCTTCCTCCTCTTCCCTTCCTGGGGTTCTATGACCGCTCCCGCCAGGCCTCGATCAAATTGTTCAGAGGAGTGTTAGCCATACTCGATCTCCGTCGCCAAAGGCACCCTATTGCCGGTTCAGCGTACCCTGTCCCCAGGGCCGACTGTGCTCATCCATAATGATTATCTCAACCACGCCAACCTGAGACTTTTGTAGAATCAATCGACCGTTCCACAATTCGTCACAACGCCCCCCCGAGCAATTGTCAACTCCGGCCATGTACTTGGTATCACTATCCATCATCGGGTATTCCAATTCAACAAGGCAATTGAACGGGGACATAAAATGGATAACTGATGATCCGTTTTCAACCGTCATTTCAGCGGGGACAGACTTCTTATCAACAGTAACTGCACCACGCCATTTTCCATTAAACTCTCCAGCCGAAGCCATTGCTCCCCAACCTAAGACCACAGTCAGAACAACCGACAATAACCAAAAACGGTTCAAACCCGCAATTTTCATATATTCACCATCCGTGTTTGTATTTTCCACTGTTAGCTCGAAAAGTGCCCATTCCCATTGACCCCGGCCTGCCTGCTCAGGACTGAGAAAAAACATCTCCCTGCCCCTGCCAAACAACATTGCCATAAACGCCCGAACCGTGATTGAGCGAGCCTCTTACCATCTTCGTGGTTCACGTCCTGCTGATCCCACGGAAGAGTGGAGAACAGAACCTCATTCAACCGGACCTCTCCTTCAGGGCGGGGCGCCCCCGTGAAGATAATCCTGACCCGCACCAAGGACCGCAGAAGTGGGTGGACTCGAATGGCGCAATGTCTATCGATTCTTTATGCACAGCAATCCCCGTCACATTGCCGTAATTTTTGGGAATTCTTCTTGCTGACATGTTGAACCGGTCGCGGTTGGCGTTGTGAATTTTGTTCATAGTGTTATCCATGTGCCCTTCAAGTTGTCAACTGCGATGTGGAGAGAGGCGGGAAGGGGGCTGGTTGCGATGAGCGTTGGAATTCACATCCGGAATGAAAAGCCGCTTCTCGGAGCGGCTTTTTTTGCGTTTTTTTCAGCCCAATGCTGGAAAGATCACCAATCGGTCTTGCGGCCGAAGAAGGGCTTGCCGTCCAGCCAGTCGGCCGTGCCGTCGATCAGCCCCTGTTCGGGATCGTCCGCGAGGAGCAGGGCCATGGCGCGGGCCATGAGCAGGTAGCCCGCCTCCAGGCCGAGGGAGCTTGCGCCGCGCAGGAGTCCGCTCTGGATGGAGTCGGCTATCTGCCGCATGATCGGATGGTTTTCGATGGGGGCCATGGCGTCCTGCGACAGGTTGCTGCGCAGGCACATGGTCTCGTCCACCGAGTTCCACCCCCGGCAGGCCAGGGGGCGGGCCGGGTAGACCGAGCAGCCGCCGTCCTCCAGGAACAGGCAGGGCAGCCGGTGGCGGATCATGCCGATTTCCCGCCAGCTCTTGCCCCTCAGGCCGTTCGTCAGGGCCCGCGCCCGGTCCGCCAGGTCCCGCAGCCGCTCCGGGGAGCGCGTCCCCAGCAGGTGCAGCCCCAGGAAGAGGGCCTCGGGCTCGGTCACGGCCACCTGGTTGTAGCAGCAGTGGATGCAGCCGCGCTTGCAGGCCGGGGGCGGGTCCAGCTGCAACTCGTCCAGCATGGACTCGCAGACGTCATACGCCTCGCGCACGGCGTCGTGCAGCGCCTTGACCGGATGGTCGGAAGATTCTCCCTGCGGGCGCAGGGCCGCTTCGAACGCCTCCATGCGCTCCCGCGAGAGACGGTCGGCCAGGGCCTCCCGCTGCGCCGCCGGGGACGCCAGGGGGAGTGCCGGGCCGCTGCGTGCCGGACGCCGTAACGAACGCTTTGCCTTGCCGGTCTTGGAACGTGAGCGGGCGGCCATGGGTCACCTCTGAAGTTCTCGGTGGATCGGGAGGGGGCTTCCCCCCACCTTCCTCCATCGGGTCAGAGGGGCCGGGTTGTCAAGAGATTGTTGGCCGGGCGGCGGGGCGCGGAGGGCCTTTCGGAGGCCGGGCAAGGGCGGGGCCGCAACACCGGCAGCAAAGCGGGAGGCCGTGCGGCCGTCTACATCCTCAGAAAGACGGCCTCGCCGGTCTCGTGGATGCTGAACATATCGGGCCTGAGCTTGAAGGCATAGAGAGAAAAGGCGTTGTTGCGCGGCCTGTCGGTCTCGTAGTCCCACCAGGGTATGGCGTCCGACGAGGGGACGGAAGGTTCCACCTCTGCGGCCGCCACCCACGCCCGGACAAAGGAATAGCCGGGGCCGAGGGCGTCCGCGAAGGACTCGGGCGTGACAGTCCGCAACCCCGTCGGGGTATCGGCGTCGGGCAGGAGCAGCATGGCCGGTGTGGAGCGGTTCGAGAGCAGGAGCCGGGTGATCCCGCCGCTTGCGTCGATGTATATGTCCAGCGGCTTCCGGCCCAACTGGCCTCTGAGGAAGCCGGACGTATCGAACCGGCCCAGGGGTGAGAGCAGGGTGACGAGCGTCCTGTCCGGGCCGATGGTCGCGATACGGGCCTTGCCCGTCATGGAGAGGGAGCCGCTGTAATAGTGCTGAAGTCGCCGGATCGGGTTGCGCCGGTCCTCGACGGTGATGTGGTTGACCAGGGTGACCGGGCCGTCCTGGGTGCGCATCTCGAAGCCCACGCTGTATACCTGTGTGGTGGCGCACAGGTTCGCCAGCGCGAAGGAGACCCCGGCCAGAACGAACGGCGCGACGAAAAGGTAGAGGGTGAAGGCGGCGAAATATCGGTACGCCGCAGACCGGAAAAAAGGGATCGTGACCAGCAGGACGACTGCGGAGACGGCGACCAGCGGCACGGCGATGTAGGCGAACATTGTCCCGGAATAGATCCATCCGGCCCAGGCGAGGGCGGCGAGAAACAGGTGTATGACCGCCTTTTCCTACCGGGGCAGCCGGAGGTCGGACGGGGGATGGATGTCTGGGGAGTGCATGTCTTTTGTCGTTCTCCGGTTGCATGTGCTCGTGCGGGATTGGGCGCGAGTGTAACGCCAATGTCGGAGAAAGGCCATGCCCGGTCGATGCGGCCGCCCCTTGCCAACCCGGCCCGCATGCCTTACTTCGTCCTTGCGTACCCCGTACGCGGGAATGATTATGAACAGCACCATACGGACCATATTGGTGGACGACGAGCCGCCCGCCCAGGACGAGCTGAACTATCTGCTCTCCTCCCACGCCGACATCGACGTGGTGGGCGCGGCGGGCAACGCGGCGGACGCGGTCAGGACCATCGCGGCCAAGCGGCCGGACCTGGTCTTCCTCGACATCCAGATGCCGGGCCGGGACGGGTTCTCCGTGCTCCAGGAGGTCATGGCCATGGAGCGCCAGCCCCTGGTCGTCTTCGTCACCGCCTTTGACGAGTACGCCATCCGCGCCTTTGACGAGAACGCGGTGGACTACCTGCTCAAGCCCGTGGACCCCAAGCGGCTGGCCGACAGCCTGGACCGGGTGCGCCGACGGCTGGCCGCCAGCGAGCACCGGGAGTCGAGTGAGGTCCTGCGCAGGCTGCTGGCGGGCGCGGGCATCAAGCCGGGCGTGACGCGCATCAGCGTGGAGCACTCGGGACGCAACATCCTCCTGAGCCCGCAGGAGATCGTCTATTTCAACTACGAGAACCGCAGGGTCCACGCCGGGACGCGCAACGCCGTGTACCCCTGCGCCTGCGACCTGACCCTGGACCGCCTCGAAGAACGGCTGGAGGGGTTCCCCTTTTTCCGGGCCAACCGCTCCCAGCTGGTCAACCTGGCCCTGGTGCGGACCTACGCCCCGTGGTTCAACGGCAAGTACGTGCTGACTATGCGCGACGAGGCCGAGACCGAGATCACGGTCAGCAAGGCGCGGGTCCGTCCGTTCAAGGACGCCATGGAACTGTAGGGGAGTGTGGGAGAACGCGGTGAACACTTTTGAAATCATCCTGACCCTGGCCGAGCGGTTCGGCCTCATGGTGGGCGTGGTCTTCCTGTTCATGACCATCATGCCCGTGCGGCGCATGCACTTCACCAGCGAGAGCTCCAGGCTGCGCACGGTCCTGGTGACCATCCTGTTCGGCCTGCTCGGCATCCTCGGCACCTACACCGGCAACGCGGTCTTCGACTCCGTGGCCAACCTGCGCGCCATGGTGGTCATCTCCGGCGGCCTGTTCGGCGGGCCGGTGGTCGGCATCGGCGCCGGGCTCATCGCCGGGGTGCACCGCATCGTTTTCGACCTCAACGGCTTCAGCGCCTATCCCTGCGGCATCTCCACCGCGCTGGAAGGCTTCGCGGCGGGCATGATCGCCTGGAAATACGGCGAAAAGGCCATGAACTGGCGGATGGCCTCTGCCCTGGCCCTGGTGGGCGAGGTCATGCACATGGGCCTGCTCCTGCTCATGTCCCGGCCGCTGCCCGAGGCGTGGGAGCTGGTCAAGCTCATCGCCCCGCCCATGATCCTGGTCAACGCCTTCGGCGCGGCCCTGTTCGTGGAGGTCATCAACCTGTTCTCCCGCGACCGCGAGCGGCGCGAGTCCCTGCACGCCCAGATCATCCTGGACATCGCCAACATGGCGGTCAGCTACCTGCGCCTGGGGCTGTCCATCGAGACCGCCGCGGCCACGGCCGAGATCATCTACAAGCGGGTGGGCGTGGCCGCCGTGGCCATCACCGACACCCGCGACGTGCTCGCCCACATCGGCGCGGGCGACGACCACCACCTGGCCGGGTGCGGGATCCGCACCAACGCCACCCGCGAGGTGGTCCGCACGGGCCAGTCCACCTTCCTGCACAGCGCCGACGACATCGGCTGCAACCACGCCGACTGCCCCATGACCTCGGCCATCATCGTGCCGCTGAAGAAGAACGACGAGATCGTGGGCACCCTCAAGTTCTACGGCAGCCGCGAGCGGCCGCTCAACGCCACTCTGTTCGAGGTGGCCAACGGCCTGGCCAACCTCTTCTCCACCCAGGTGGAGCTGGAGGACATCCAGATCAAGGAGCAGATGCTGGCCCACGCGGAGATCCGCCGCCTGCACGCCCAGATCAACCCGCATTTCCTGTTCAACTCCCTGAACACGATCACCTCGTTCTGCCGGACCAACTCCGAGCGCGCCCGCGAGCTGCTCATGGACCTGTCCCTGTACATGCGCCGCAACCTGGACCTCAGCCGGGGGTTCATCCCCCTGAGCGAGGAGCTGGAGCAGGTGCGCTCCTACCTGGCCATCGAGCAGGCCCGCTTCGGCGACCGCATCCAGGTGGTCTCGGACGTGGAGGCCGGGTGCGAGGACTGGCCCATCCCGCCGCTGACCATCCAGCCCCTGGTGGAGAACGCCATCCGCCACGGCGTGCTCGGCCGGGAGCAGGGCGGCACGGTCCGGCTGACCGCCCGGCGCGAGAACGGCTGCCTCGAGGTCCGCGTGGCCGACGACGGCGTGGGCATGGACCGCGAGACCCTTGATCGCGTCCTGAACACGGAGTGCGCCGACTCCGTGACCGGCGGCATCGGCATGCGCAACTGCCTGAGCCGCATGGAGCACATCTACGGCCGCCAGTTCGCCCCCGAGGTGGACAGCACCCCCGGCCTGGGCACGACCATCGTGCTCCATGTGCCGAACCGTGCCTGATCGCTCAATCAGGCGATACGTTTTTTCAGACCGGGAAAAGGTCGGTTCAGGCGGAAACCGTCGCATCCCCCTCAGGCAATCTCCTATATGAAAGTCGCCGCCCGGCGGCGTAACTTTTCATCGGAGGTTGTGAAACATGCTATTCTTCTTCGGCTGCATAGCCCTTCTCATCGCGGGGTACTTCGTCTACGGCACGTTCGTGGACCGCATCTTCGGTTCGGATGAGAACCGCGTCACTCCGGCCATCGCCATGGCCGACGGCATCGACTACATGGTCATGCCCAAGTGGAAGCTCATCTTCATCCAGGTGCTCGACATCGCGGGCATCGGTCCCATTTTCGGCCCCATCCTGGGCGCGCTCTACGGCCCCGTGGCCATGATCTGGATCGTCATCGGCTGCATCTTCGGCGGCGCGGTGCACGACTATTTCTCCGGCATGCTCTCCGTGCGCAACAACGGCGCGTCCATCCCCGAGGTCGTCGGCGAGTACCTCGGCATGCCCGCGCGTCAGGTCATGCGCCTGTTCTCGTTCATCCTGCTCATGCTCGTCGGCGTGGTCTTCGTGCTCTCCCCGGCCAAGCTCCTGAACGGCCTGACCGGCATCAACACCGGCCTGCTGGTCGCCTGCATCTTCGGCTACTACTTCCTGGCCACCATCCTGCCCATCGACAAGATCATCGGCCGCATCTACCCGCTGCTCGGCTTCCTGCTCCTGGCCATGACCTCCGCCCTGTTCGTGGCCCTGATGTTCTCCGGCCACCAGGTCCTGCCCAACCTGAACTTCAGCAACATGCACCCGGCCGACAAGCCCATTTGGCCGCTGCTCTTCATCACCATCTCGTGCAGCGCCATCTCCGGCTTCCACTCCACCCAGTCGCCGCTCATGGCCCGCTGTGTGGAGAATGAGCGCCAGGGCCGCGCCGTGTTCTACGGCTCCATGATCATCGAAGGCATCATCGGCCTGATCTGGTGCGCGCTCGGCGTGTCCTTCTACGACAACCCGCAGGCCCTGTCCGCGGTCATCGCCGCCGGCTCTCCGTCCGCGGTCGTGGCCGAGATCTCCCACTCCCTGCTCGGCACCGTCGGCGGCGGCCTGGCCATCCTGGCCGTCATCGTCCTGCCCATCACCAGCGGCGACACCGCCTTTAGGTCCACCCGCCTGATCGTGGCCGAGACCTTCAAGATCAAGCAGGAGGCCATCAGCAAGCGTCTGCTGATCTCCGTGCCGCTGTTCGTCATCGGCTTCGTCATCTCCACCCAGAACTTCTCGACCATCTGGCGGTACTTCGGCTTCTCCAACCAGTGCCTGAGCGCCCTGGTCCTGTGGGCGTCCGCCGCCTACCTGGCCCAGCGCGGCAAGCTGCACTGGATCGCCACCCTGCCCGCAATCTTCATGACCGCGGTGTGCGTGACCTTCATCGCCAACGCCAAGATCGGCTTCGGCTTGGATTACGACACCTCCGTGATCATCGGCCTGATCGGCGCGGCGGTGGCGTTCGCCATCTTCCTGTTCAAGTACGTCTTCTCCGGAAAGACCGTCGTGGAGACCTCCGCCTAGCCGCCGCAACAGGCTCGATAGGCATTGCAATACGAAAGGGCCCGCTCCTTCCGGAGCGGGCCCTTTCCCGTCCGGCACCCTGCATTGGAGAGGGCGTTGCGCAAGAACCGACTACCGGGCCCCCCATGCCGTGGCGGGAACGACTGACGATCCAGGTGGACATGGACCGCGAATACGACGCGGTGCGGAGCGTCGGGCCGGTCGGCCGGGAAGACGTCCACGGTCCGGCTCCTCGACTTCATCGGGCGGAACCTTGAGCGCGGTTGACCCGTCGAAGAGAAGCGGGCCGCCGCTCCCGCCGCGGGGCTACGCCCCGGCCGTGAGGGCCTGTTCCAGGACGCGTCTTGCGAACTCCGTTCCCCGGGCCTTGGTCTCGGCGGTCATGTCGCCGGGCTCCCGGCATTCGCCTATGTGCAGCTCGCCGACCAGCCGGGCCTGCAGGGCCTTGGCGGTCTTGCGGAAGGCCGTGAAGACCAGTTCGTTGTTCTCGTAAATCCCCCCGCCGGTCGCCAGCAGGGCGAACCCCTTTCCCCGCACCAGGGAATTTTGCTCCGGTTCCCCGTACCGCGTGATGAGCGCGTTGGTCCGGTCCACCAGGGCCTTGAGCTGGGCGGTCATGCCCCAGTAATACACCGGGGTCGCGAAGACGATGGTATCCGCCTCGATCATGCATTCCAGGGTTTCGATAGCATCGTCATGCTGCACGCAGCCGATGCGGTCGGGAACCTTGCGGCATGCTCCGCATCCGAGACAGCCGCCGATCATCTTGCGGGCGACGTGAATCCGGCGCACGCGGTGCCCCTGCTCCCTGAATTCCGATTCCGCCTTCTCCAATATCGTGGCCGTGTTCCCCCTGGCCCTGGGGCTGCCGAGCAACGTCAGTATGTTCATTTTCGCTCCTTGCGGTTGGTGTGAATGGAGATTGACGGCAACGCTAAGCCCGCATAAATGATATGTGAAATGAATTGTTTTCTTTAAAATGATGAACAGGACGCATTCAATGCAGTTGCCCACCGAGTATTTACGGACCTTTTTGGCCGTGGCCGGCACCCGAAGTTTCACCAGGGCGGGTGAGCAGGTGAACCGCTCGCAATCGGCCGTGAGCGTGCAGATCAGAAGGCTTGAGGAGGAAGTGGGCCGCCCCTTGTTCGTCCGGGACGGGAAGACGGCCAGGCTCACCCCGGACGGGAAGCTGTTGATCTCCCATGCGCGGGATATCGTGCAGCGGCATGACGCCGCCGTGCTGGCGCTCTCGGACGCGCATCCGGAGGGGATCGTCCGGTTCGGTGCGCCCGAACACTACACCATGGGGCTGTTGCCGAGGCTGCTCGCCGGGTTCGCGGAGAGCGATCCGGGCGTTTTCGTGGAGGTGCACTGCCGCACGAGCGACGTGATCAGGAAGGGGCTGGACGAGGGGGAGCTGGATATCGGCCTGTGCACCGACGACTATGAAGGCGGGCAGGTGATCTGCCGGGACAGGCTGGTCTGGGCGGCCCGCCCGGGCTTTGACCTGAACCGGGCGCTTCCCCTGGCGGTGGAGGAAGGGTGTATTTTTCACGAATGGGCGCAGCGGGCCTTGGCGGATGCCGGGCGCGCCTACCGGATCGTCTACGAGAGCAGGGGGCTGTCCGGCGTTCTTGACGCGGCCCGCGCGGGGCTGGCCATAACCCCGGCCATCGGGCGCACGCTGCCGTCCGACCTGGCGGCCTTTGGCGCGCGGCACGGCCTGCCCGCGCTGCCGCCGTCAAGCATCGTCCTGCATACCCGGGACAATCCCCCGTCCGGGCACGTCGCCCGCTTCAGGGAGCATCTGGTGGCCGCCTTCCTCGAAGAGGACGAATCCTCCCGGTAAGCGGCGTCCTTTAACGCTGGATGTCCAGCTCGCGTTTCTTGGTGTAGATGAAGCGGACCATCTCGTACTCGAAGGGCGAGCCGGTGGAGTGGTAGCTGAAGGCGGTGTTGGCCCGGATGTTCAGGCCGCGCAGGACCAGGTCGGTCATGTCCAGGGGGGTGCCGTCTTCGATGCCCGCGGCCTGGTAGAGCATCTCCACCTCCACGTAGAGGATCAGGATGTCCCCGCCGAAGCCCACGGCGTCGCGCACGTTGGACGGGCCCATGATCGGCATGACGAAGTACGGGCCGGGACCGAGCCCCCAGTACCCCAGGGTCTGGCCCACGTCCTCGTTCTGGCGCGGCAGCTTCTTGTTGCGCGAGGCCAGGTCGCGCACGCCGAGCAGGCCGAAGCTGGAGTTGATCAAAAAGCGCGAGAACGAGATGGCCACCTTCCTGAAGCGGCCCTGCAGCAGGCTGTTGAACGCGGTGGGCAGCTCGTTGAGGTTGGCGAAGAAGTTCTTCACCCCGGAGCGCACGGGCGCCGGGAGCACGAGCCGGTACACGTTGGCCGCCGGGAGCATGACGTACTTGTCCAGGGTGGCGTTGACCTCGTACAGGTTGCGGTTCATGGGCTCCCACGGGTCGTAGATGTCCAGGAAGCGCAGGGACTGCGAGTTCTCCTCGGGCCAGTGGTGCACCGTGGTCCGGAACCCGGAGGGCGCGAGCCCGGCCTGCGGGTCGGTCACATCCACGACTTTGGGGCCGCACCCGCTGACGAGGAACAGGGCCAGAACGGCCGGGAAGAGCAGGAACCCCACGCGCGCGTTCACGGCTTCACCAGTTCCTTCATCACCCGGACGAACGCCGGGTGCATCATGTTGCCGCAGTGCCCGCCGTGCTCGAAAAGGTGCGCCCGCTTGCCGAAGACCGTCTCCAGGAAGCGCAGGTCCTGCGCGTCGAGGATGACGTCGTCTTTGTTCCCCGCCACCACGACCTTGTCCGTCTTCGCCAGCCAGTCCCGAATGGATTCCAGGCTGGAGCGCCGGATCGCCTCGGCCCGGGTGATGGTCGGGTCGTTGTAGTGCAGGTAGGGCAGCAGGTACTCGTCCAGGTAGCTCTCGAACGGGATGTCGAAGGCCTGCCGGGCATAGGGCAGCAGCGGGCTGGACGTCTTGAGCGGATAGTTCTCCGGCGGGACCAGGTACTCGGCCTGGAGGCAGACGTCCGAGGAGAAGATCATGGATGCGGACGAGACCCGGAACGCGGCCCCGATCAGGGTCTTGAAGTCGCGTTCATTCAGCCCGATGTCCGTGATCATGTCGTACAGGAAATCGTCGTCCAGGTCGGTCACGTCGGCGTGCAGGTAGTAGTCGGAAAAGCGGTCGATGAACCCCTCGATCTCCCGGTGCACCGTGGTCCGCCCCAGGTTCTCCTCGGTCAGCCAGGCGTCCAGCCGGGTCACCGAGCGGTACAGGGACACGGGCGGGTTGATCATCAGGACGTGCCGGAAGTCGAACTCGCGGGTCTCGGCGTCCCGTTTGGCCAGGAAGGCCGCGTGCAGGCCGCCCAGGCTGTACCCGGCCACGCTGTACCCGGTGATCGTGCACTCCTTGGCCAGTTCCTCGCGGATCCAGCCCATGACCCGGTCCAGGTCGGCCACGTCATAGGGCACGTAGCCCGGCACCCCGTGCTCCGAGGCGCTGATGACGAAATTCATGTGCGTGGGCGAGGACAGGGCGACCACGTGGTACCCGGCCTCGTGGAACACCTGGGTCAGGAAGGACATCTTGCCCGAGTTGTGCTCCGCGCCCGTGCCCGCGATGACGAACATGAGCGGGGCGGGATGGTCCTGCAGCGCGGTGGTGAAGAACATGTCCCGGCTGTAGGAGAAGACGTCGGGCACGCGCCGCCCCTCGATGCGGATGGCCCGGACGTCCGGCCGGACCGGGTTCTCGAACTGGTAGCGCAGCTTGGCGGGCGTGCCCAGCACCGTGGCCCGGTACGGGTCCGCGAAGGGATACGGCTGCTCCTCCTCGGCCGCCGGGGCGACAGTGGGCAGGAGCAGCAGGGCAAGGATAAGGGCTAGGACCGTTCGCATATTCTCGCGGGTAAAAATGACCGGCAGGGCCAGGATTGCCCATCTTACTAGCCCGAGGCCGGGGGAAAAGCAATGATATCGGAGAATACTCGCGGTTTTCCTCGAATTTCGCCGGGCTGGAGACGAGGATGATTTTTTGCCGGATACATGCTGCCGGAACGGGCACAATGTGGTAAGAGTGGCGGTAATCGGAATACCAGGGCGTCGCGGCGCTCTTCTCCAACCAGCCAAACCTTTGGAGGGAACATGATTGTCATCAACGTGAACGGCAAGGACCGACAGGTCGACGTCGACCCGGACACCCCCCTGCTGTGGGTCCTGCGGGACGATCTCGGGGTCACCAGCGTCAAGTACGGCTGCGGTGAGGGCATGTGCGGGGTCTGCACCGTGCTCATCGACGGCGCGGCAGAGCGGTCCTGCGTGACCCCGGTCTCCAGCGTGGGCAAGGGCAAGGTCGTGACTATCGAGGGCCTGCCCGAGGACCATCCCGTGAAGCTGGCCTGGATCGAGAACCAGGTGCCCCAGTGCGGCTACTGCCAGCCCGGCATGATGCTCCAGGCCGTGGACGTGCTGACCCACGGCAAGGACCTGTCCGAGGCGGGCCTGGCTTCGGCCATGGACGACTTCACCTGCCGCTGCGGCACCCATCCGCGAGTTCTTCCGGCCATGAAGCAGGCCGCCGCAACCATGAAGAAGGGGAGCAAGTCATGACCGCATCACTGACCCGACGGCAATTTCTGAAGAACGGCTGCCTGGTCCTGGCCGTGGCCGCCGTTTCCGGCGGCGTGACCCTGGTGAACCTTTCCCCGGCCTCGGCCGCCGCGAACTTCAAGCCCCACGCCTTCCTGGAGATCGCCCCGGACGACACGATCACCGTCTGGGTCGGCCAGACCAACCTGGGCCAGGGCACCCAGACCGGCATCGCCATGATCATCGCCGACGAGCTCGACGCGGACTGGAACCGCGTGGGAGTGCGCATGGCCCTGGCCGCCGACGTGTTCAAGGACCCCAAGTGGGGCGTCCAGCTGACCGCCGGGAGCACCAGTATCCGGCACCGCTGGGACCTCCTGCGCACGGTGGGCGCCGCGGCCCGGCTCATGCTCCTGCGCGCCGCCGCCGAAGAGTGGAACGTCGACCCGGCCAGGTGCTCCACCAAATCCGGCAAGGTCCACGGTCCGGACGGGCGCAGCTTGAGCTACGGCCGACTGACCGACGCGGCCTCCAGGCAGGAGGTCCCCAAGGACTCGCCGTTCAAGAACGCGCGGGACTACACCATCATGGGCACCTATCGCCGCCGGTTCGACATGGTCGACAAGGTCCAGGGCCGTACCCAGTTCGGCCTGGACGTCCGGATGCCGGACATGCTCATCGCCGTGCTGGCCCGCCCGCCGCGCTACGGGGCCAAGCCCGAGTCCTATGACGAGAAGGCGGCCATGGCGGTCAAGGGCGTGCGCAAGGTCCTGCCGTACGACGGCAAGGTCGCCGTGTTCGCCGAGACCACCCACGCCGCGCTCAAGGGGCGCGACGCATTGGCCGTCAAGTGGTCCAAGGGGGACGTGCCCGACCTGAGCGACAAGTACATCGCCGATCTCTTCGGCGAGAAGATGTCCGGCCCCGGCGCGATCCTCAGCCAGGGCGACGCGGAAAAGGCCCTGGCCGGCGCGGCCTCCGTCATCGAGGCCTCGTACTCGGTGCCCTTCGTGTCCCACGCCCAGCTGGAGCCGACCAACTGCACGGCCTTCGTCGAAGCGGACCGCTGCCGCGTCTGGGCCCCCACCCAGGGCCAGACCGCCTCGCTCCAGGCGGCCGCCGAGGCCACCGGGCTGCCCGTGGACAAGATCGAGGTCATGACCACCTTCTGCGGCGGCGGGTTCGGACGGCGCATCGAGTCGGACGTGGTCACCGAGGCCGTGGCCCTGTCCAAGGCGGTCGGCCGCCCGGTCAAGGTCATGTGGACCCGCGAGGACGACTTCTCGGACGACGTCTACCGCCCGGCCAGCGTCTGCCATATCCAGGGCGGCCTGGACGCGCAGGGCGACATCACGGCCTGGCGGCACAAGATCGCCTCCCCGTCGATCTTCTCGCGCGTGAGCCCCGAGGCGGTCAAGGACGGCATGGATTCCTCGTCCATCCAGGGGCTCGACGACATGCCCTACAAGCTGCCCAACCGGCTGATCGAGTACGTGCTGGTGGACCTGCCCATGCGCGTGGGCTGGCTGCGCTCCGTGGCCTATTCCTACAACGTCTTCACCGTGGAATCCTTCATGGACGAACTGGCCCGCAAGGCGGGCAAGGACCCGGTGGCCTTCCGCCTGGCCCTGCTCGAACCCGGCTCCCGGCCCCACAAGCTGCTCACCGCCCTGGCGGAGAAGTCCGGCTGGAACACCCCGGTCCCGCCCGGCCGGGGACGCGGCGTGGCCCTGACCGACTGCTTCGAGTCCGTGGCCGGACACATGGCCGAGGTCTCGGTGGACCGCGCCAGCGGCAAGGTCACCGTGCATCGGCTCGTCTGCGTGGTCGACTCCGGCGTCTCGGTCTACCCCGACGCGCTCACCGCCCAGATGGAGGGCGGGGCGATCATCGGCCTGTCCATGACCTTCAACGAGGCCATGCGCTTCGCCGACGGCGGCGTGGCCTCGACCAACTACAGCGGCTACCCGCTCCTGAGCATGACCCAGGTCCCGGAAAAGGTGGAGGTGCACATGATCGACAGCGGCGCCAAGGCCGGCGGTATCGGCGAACCCAGCGTCCCGACCGTGGCCCCGGCCGTGGCCAACGCCATCTTCAACGCCACCGGCGTCCGCCTCCGCGACCTCCCCCTGGACACCAGCAAGTTGAAAAAGGCCTAGCCACACTGTCAGAGGTTAATCAAAAAAGCCGCCCATCGGGCGGCTTTTTTGATTGCCTCCGGCGGCCGGGGGAAGGGGAGAAGGGAACCCTTTGAGAAAAGGGTTCCCTGTGCAACCGGAAACATGGGTAACACTTCTGCCCGGGTACATGGGTAACACTTTTATTGTTCGTCCACCGGTTCCGGGGGCCTGATCAGGCCCCCGGAACCGGTGGCGGGCAGGACGCCGAG